>JAUNGV010000008.1 GCA_030524225.1 Eubacteriales bacterium | reverse complement strand
TTTTGCAACGTGGAATTTAACGTTGCAAGATGGAATTCACTCTTTCAATTCACCTTATTTTTGAGAGGCTTGATCGCACTGTCAGGATAGATGCATCAATCTCTTTCTTCACAAATAATAAATCACAATCCCCGCCAGAATCAGACACATGCCGATCACCTTGTTCTTTGTGATCTTCTCTGCAAAAAAGATCCGGCCGAGAATCATCACGAGAATGTAGCCCATCGTCTCCAGCACCGGCACGTTCATATAGGAGTCTGAAAACCGGTACGCCGCGATCGTCAGCAGCATCGAGAGAAAGAGCAGCCCGTACCCGCAGATCACATAGCCGTTCAGATATTCCCGGATCCGGCTCCGGTAGGTTATCCCCGCGCTCTTTTTGAGCAGCATCTGCGACGAAGACGCGATCGTCTCCGAACAGACCATAATCAGAATCATTATCAGAAAAGAAGTGTCCCTCATCCGCGTCTCCTCCATAAAAATGCCGCGCTGTGCCCTGTTCCGGCCGGCAGCCTGCCGCGCTCGCTCAGCGTTGCCCCCGCCTGTAAAACGGCACTGCTTTCACCGGCACATCCGCCCTTGCCTGCCGCGCTACGCCTTTGCCTCCCGGTCGGCCACTTCCTCCCTGCCGTCCGTCTCCTCCCGGTTCAGCACGATCACCCCTGCGATCACGAAAAGAACGCCGGCAATTTCCTTGGGTGCAACCCCGTTTCGAAAGATCAGCACGCTCCACAGCATCCCCCAGAGCAGCACCATCGCCTTGTTCGCATACGCGATGGAGATGTCGAATTTCTTGATGACCTGCTGCCAGAGCAGCGCGTAGACGGCGAGCACCAGTACCTCCAGACCGTAAAAAAGAAAGAACCCCGCGCTCAGCAGTTCCTGCTTCGAGGCAAAATTCGCAACCACGCTCGTGATGCTGAATACCATCACGACACCCTGCAGAATCAGAAGATCTTTTCCTGTGATTTTCTTTTTCATTGGCACCTCCCCGCCCGGTATGATAACAGTTCAGCCCGCATCATTCGTGCAGGTACGATTTTCCCCTCCTGCTCCCGGTTGGCTGAACTGCTACGCGACATGATTAAGAAATTGTGAACTCCATGGATTTTTCCCGCCAAGTATAGTATGATCGTTACAGTCAGAGGCCGCTGTCCCTGCGGCAGCCGCGCCGTTTGAACATTCGTTTGTATCATTGGGGCCAATTCCTTTTGACCCAAACATCATAACATAAAGGAGTAAAACCGCAACATGAAAAGAGAACCGGAAGACGATTTCTACTTTGACGATATCGATGAAGAAAACCCGGAGGGCAAAACCACGAAGAGGCGTTTTCGAATCAATCTGAACATCATCCTGCTCGCCATTATTCTGGCGCTGGTTTCCGTGATCGCATACCGCCTGATCCGATGGAATATCGGCACACGCTCCGATTACGATCCCGAGGAGGTCAACACCAACTTCGACGTGGAGGTGCAGGACGTGATCATCCCCCTGGCCCCCTCTAATCTGGAAGGCCGCGAGGATGACGGCAAGACGACGATTCTGTGTCTGGGGAACAATCCCTTCTCCGACGATCTGACCGAGACGGGACTGGCCGGACAGATCGCCTCCCTGAGCGGCGCGGATGTGATCGCCGCACCGTTCCCGAATTCCCGCGTCGCCAGCTACAACGCCATTTACGATCCTAGCACCGAGCAGGGAATGGACGACGTGTTCAATCTCTACTACGTCTGCAACAGCATCAACACCGGCGATTTCGAGGCCATGTCCAACGTCGCCTCGTTCAAGGAAGACTCAGTCTACTCCTCCTCGGTGAATATCCTGCAGAATGTAGATTTTGACGATATCGATATCATCGCCATTATGTATGACGCCATCGACTACACAACGCTCTCTCCCGTTGACAATCTCAACGACGAGAACGACATCATGACGTACACCGGCGCGTTAAAACGCTCTCTCGAGCTGATTCAGGAAGCCTATCCGCACATCCGGATCGTATTCCTCTCCCCGACCTTTGCGCACAGCGTCGACGCGGACGGCAATTACCAGAACGGCGATACCGTGGATCTCGGCAACGGCGCGATTCCGACGTACTGGGTTCGGGCAATCGACATCTGCACCGCCGCAGGCGTCTCGTTCATCGACAATTACTACGGCTCGATCAACGAGAACAACTACAAGACCTATATGACCGACTATGTTCATCTGAACGAAGCCGGCCGCAAACAGATCGCCGAGCACTTCGTCAACAAGATCATCGACAACGATCACTCCGAATACAACGTCAGCGCCGCCGATCAGGCGACAGAGGCAGAGTCCGGAGACTCTGCCTCTGCGGAGGGCGAAGGGGAATAACTTTCCCCCTCGTCCTTTTTTATTTTAAATTCATGCGGGCTCTTCTCCCTACCTCCACTTCTCCATCAGCCCTTCGTAATCATAGGTGAGCGCGATCGTCCGCAGCCGGTCGATGTGCTCCCCGATCTCCTCTGTCTCCGTAATCTTCCCTGTCCCGTCCGCGAAACACTCCGCCAGATAACGGCTGATTTCAGGACTGTAGTGACTGTAATCCGCGTAATTGTTCAGATCGCTCACAATCTCCTCATCATCCGGGAAGAAGAACACCTCCACGTTATCATAGTCCAGCAGCTGTTCCATCAGGTAACGGTATTCCGCCAGCGTCGCTTCCAGATGATTTTCCTGCTGCACATCGTACCAGAACAGCACGCTGTAGGGCGGGAAGAACAGCGTAAACGTCGTCCCGGGATTTTCCTCGATATACGGGAGGATGTTGGTCTCGAGATTTTTCCTCGTCGGCTCCAGATAGGCGTCCGCCTCCGTCTCCTGCTCCACATACTCTGACGGCGTATAGTTGCGCATCACCCATTCCTCGCTGTAGTATTCCGGCGTCCACCAGCTCGCGTAGACCGTCGCCAGATCTGTGGGATCCCGGTTGACGACCGGGCGCAGCACATATTCCAGAAACACATCCTTATTGAGCAGATACTGCACGTCGTTAAACGGATTGTCATCGTAGAGATAGGTGGGAAGAGGGTATTTCGTCTCGTCCACGCCCCCTGTATACGTCGGCACGTCCACCGCGAGAAAGGCCCTTCTGACCTCATGACTTCCGTCAAAAACAATCTTCGCGATGTTGTCGATATCCTTCGGAAACGCGCCGCTGTAGCTGAGCTTGATCGTCTGCAGTCCCATCAGTTCCGCGAACCAGTTTGTGTTGAAATTAACCGTCATCGAGGATCCCAGAATCACGCTGTCGTACTCCATATGCTCCGCCATCCCCGGATTCTGGGACAGCTGGTTATCCACCACATACGGAAAATTCTCCAGCGGCTCATGATAATGAAAAAAAGGATCGACATATGCGGTCAGCGCCGCCGTCGCCGCCAACAGAAAAGCCGCCGTTGCCCCGAAGGCGATCACACACCTGCGAAACCGGGGTGTGTTCGATGCCCTCCCTTGCACCGGCCCATCGGCCCGGCCTGCCGCACTCCCCTGCTCCGCCACGCTCCCCTGTACCGGCCCGTCGGCCCGCAGTTCCGCGCCGTCTCCCCTGCCTCTTTCCGTCCCGCTTCCATTTGTCAGATCTCTCCGCAACTTCCTGTCTCCTTCTGTCCGCATAGTCTCCTCTGCCGTGATTCAGCTTTTTTGTCGCCTCACCGTCCGCTCCCACTTTGTTCAGATGCCATCCACGCTTCCCGCCGCCTTCTTATTTCCTCTCATCCAGCACTGTCCCGGAACCGCCGATCAGAAATTCACATACACGTACGTCGTCACGCCCGCAAACATCAGAACACACCAGACAAAGAGCACCGCATAGAGCATCGCCCCCCGCACGGTAATCGCCCTCCGTTCCGCAATCGCAGCCGCGTTCGGGGAAAAGAGGGCAAAATAGAGGGAAACGCCCAGAATCAGTGCCATGCACAGGTACGGAGCCGCCGCATAGTCCGCAAGGTGCAGCCCTTTAAAGACATACCACAGCTCATCCACCTGAAAGAGCTTCACATAAGCCGTTCCGATCCGCCACGCCGTTCCCTGCAGCAGACTCCTGCCCATGGTAGCGAAATAGCGCAGCGCGTCCCCGACGGTGGCCGCCCGGAAGAAAACGAGCGTCGCCGCAATGACAAGGAAATTCCCGATCCGGGCCGCTGCCAAAAGAACACACACGCCCAGAGAAGACCGCCCTTGTCTGCCTGTTCCGCCGCTGGCTCCCTCTCTGATTCCAGCGTCTCTCTCTCCGATTCCGGTGCCTTTCTCCCGGGACGCTGTTCTCCTCTTCCGGGCATCCACGATCAGCTTGACCGGCACATACAGAATACCCTGCAGAAATCCCCAGACGACAAACGTCCATGCCGCGCCGTGCCAGAGCCCGCTCAGGAGAAATACCAGCATGACGTTCCCGCACATTCTCGTCCGCCCGCGCCGGTTTCCGCCCAGCGGAATATAGACGTATCTGGTAAAAAACCGGGTCAGCGTCATATGCCATCGTTTCCAGTAATCCACGATATGAATCGACTGGAGCGGCGAATTGAAATTCACCGGCAGATCCATCCCCATCATCTGACAGACGCCGCGTCCCATATCGCAGTAGCCGCTGAAATCAAAGTACAGCTCCATCAGATAGCATACCATTCCGATCAGCCCCTCCAGGAAGGAGAGCGACGTGATATTCGTAAACGCAAAGCTGACAACCGTATCCATATTCTGGGCCAGAATACACTTCTTGGACATTCCCAGAACAAAAAGGGCACCGCCGCGAAGAAACCTCTCGCTCTCCCACGGCCGCCGCACCATCGCATCGAACTGGGGCTTCATCTCTCCGTACGTCGTGATCGGCCCCATCAGCACCTTGGGGAAAAAGGTGATGTAGAGCAGGTAATCCGTCAGAGAGCACTCCGATACCTCCCCGCGCCCCGCGTCAACCAGCAGGGAAATCTGCTGGAACGTCAGAAAGCTGATTCCGAGTGGCAGCACAATATTCTGAGACACAAAGGACTCTCCGAAGATCGCGAACACCGTTCCCGTCAGGAAATTAAAATATTTGAATACCGCCAGCATCAGCAGATGGAAAATCACACCCGCCGCAACCAGAAAACGCACCTTCCCGGCTTCTCCTCCCGTGCCGTCTCCCCGCGCCGCATCTTCTTTTCCTCCGCGCGCTCCGTTGTCCGTCCTACCTTTTTTCTGCAGAGAAAAAATACCGCGCAGCAGCGCATACTCCGCCGCCATCGAGACCGCGAATACCACCAGAGAATCGAGATGACCATAGCTGTAGAAGAAAAGTGAGAGCAGAATCAGCCACCAGCGCAACAGGCGGTCCCTGGTCTGTGACGGTTTCGCTGCAGGTTTCCCCGCATCCACACTGTCCACACTCCGCTCTGTCAATGGTACTGCACACCGTCCTGCCGTATGCGCCGCAGTCCGTCCCGCTCTTTTTCCGCCGTTCCTGATCAGATAGAATCCGGCCAGTGTCACCGGATAAAAGACAAATACAAATAAATAAGAATGAAAACTCATCGCCTACCTCTGCCTGCCCTCTGCTTCGGGCCGCTCTGTCCCGCTCTCTCCCTTCAGTCCGCCTGTTCCGGAAACGTCCCAGCCCGGTCCGCCCGCTCCGGCATCACCCGCTCAATCTGCCTGTTCCGGCACCGTCCCATCCCGGCCACTTAGTCCGCCTGTTCCGGCACTGCCCCATCCCACTCTCAGTCCGCCTGTTCCGGGACTGTGTCGTCCTCATAGACATAAAAGCCGTCGATCAGGCCAATCTGCTCCAGACCGAGCTCCGTCAGGTCCCGGTCAATCGCCCGCAGGGAGGAGAGCACGATATAGCGGCAGTCCTGATTGCGCGTCGCCTCCACAAGGGCCTGTGCGTCGATAACCTCCGGCTTCTCCATCACCTCGTACACCTCATTGTAGTAATCCCACTGCGGCACGAGCATCTCCCGCCCGAACGGCATCTCCACATCAGTATCATACTGCCGGATATACTGCGCCAGTTCTCCAGGAATAGCCGCCCGCACCCGCTTGCCCCCGCTCTGTATCTTGAGGAAGTCGCAGAGATTGATCACGCTCTGCGGAATATGATAGCGGTTCTGGGCCTTCGTGATGTTCGGATTGCTGTAGGTATAAGAGCCGCCTGCGATCACGAGCGCACACAGCAGAATAAGGCCGATCCGGTAATGCCTCCCGAACAACCGCAGTCCCGCATACGCCAGTGTCGCCCCCATGGGCAGGAGCCAGAGCAGACGGTAATACGTCGCCGTCTCCACTTTGCTGTAAATCGCATAAAAAGGGGGCAGCAGAAAGAGTACCAGAATCGTCGCCGGCATATACACGAACAGGGCCCGCCGGACCGGATCTCTCTCCCGCAGCAGCAGATAGAGAAATGCGGCAAGATAAAGAAGCAGCAGGATTCCCTCTCCCCGATAGTCCTGCAGAATTTTAATAATTTCCGTCATACGCTCTCAGCTTCCTTTCTCCTCAGTGCAGAAACAGCAGCAGCGCCATGTGCAGCGCATTCGGAATACAGACAATCACCGTATCCCGCAGAATTCTGAAATTCCGGTTTGCCGCGCTGATCCAGAACGCCCCGGCTCCGAGTAGAAGCGTGAGCAGCGCCACCGCCATCGACGTGCACAGCCCCGCCGCCAGATTCAGGCACAGGAGCCAGATCCAGAGAAACAGCCTCTCTTTTCCACCGGCCTGCTCCCGATACGCCTTTGCAATCCACAAAAGGAGCAGAAAAGCGACCGGCACGATCAGATTCGCAAAAACAGATTTCCCCTGCCAGGTGCGCATGAGCAGAAACGTCTCCGGTGTGTAGATCGAGACATTGCCGAAAATCTGAAACAGGGCGATCACGATCATAAAAGCCGGAAGCCTGCACCGCAACGCTCCTTCGCCGCCTCTGCCGCCGGACGCCGCGCTCCCATACGCCGCGTGCTCAAATAGCCTCTTTGCAATCCCGTAGAACGCCAGATCGGTCAGGGGAATCAACAGAAGCGGCAGGAGACTGTGGGTCAGAATCGTCGCGTGCGCCCCCGTCATCCGCGCCAGATACGCGATCCACATCGGAAGCCCCGCCAGCGCGTGGCGGGCGTCGAGGGACGTCGCTCCCCCGGTATACGGCAGAATCCGGTACATGGAGTCCTGCTGGTCTGCCAGCACCGACTCCACGACGTAATAGGCGTCGTCTCCATCAAATGAAGCGCGGGTATAGGCCATGTAGAGTTCAAACAGAAGGAGAGCGGCAAACACGGCCCACAGCAGAGCCTCTTCCCGTCCGGGTTTTCGCAGAGACAGCGTCACGCCGCCCCGCCCGCCGCAGAGAACCCCGCCCGCCGCGATCGCCGCCAGGGAGACAATCGTAAAGGCGACCACGAGCGGCGTGAACCGCCCCTCCTTCGTGAGCAGCAGCATCGGCATATATACAAGGGCGAACAGGGAAAATGTCACGCAGTAACCGGACAGGCAGAGCACGGACACCGTGCGTTTTTCCTTCGGCAAAAGAGCGCAGGGCAGCAGTCCCAGCGCACAGGGCGCCGCCACTGCCCATACCAGAAACAAAAATAATTTAACCAGAAATCCCATACCGTCTCCTCTATCCGTTTCCGTCCGTTCAGAACTGCCAGTCCCTCCCGGTCAGCGCCGCGCGCCGGTCACAGTCCGCTCCGAACCAGTGCCACACACCGGCCGCAATCCACTCTGAACCAGCGCCGCACACGTTTCGCTCTGGGCCATTGCCGCACGCCGCACAGCAGCCTCTCCATTTCTCAGCTGCAGCGCTGCTGCTCCATTTCGACAACCCGGTCGGCCACGCTCATCGTGGAGTCTCTGTGCGATACGAGCACCACCGTCTGTTCCTTTGCCTTGGCGCGCAGCGACTTCAGAATGATGCCTTCATTTAAAGAATCCAGATTGCTGGTGGGTTCATCCAGCAGGAGCAGGGGCGCATCGTGCAGAAACGCCCGCGCGATCCCGATGCGCTGTTTCTCTCCTCCGGAGAGGGTATCCCCCAGCTCGCCCACCGGTGTATCGTACCCCTTTGGCAGAGACAGAATAAAATCATGCACGGAGGCCTTTTTCGCCGCCTCCATGATCTCCTCCCGGGAAGCCCCCGGTTTTCCCACCGCGATATTGTTGGCCACGGAATCGTGGAAGAGATACGTCTCCTGCGTCACATAGGCCTGTGTCCGGCGCAGCCGCGCGGTCGGAATCCGCCGCACATCCTCGCCCTCCACTGCGATCCTTCCCGCCTGTACGTCCCAGAAGCGCATCAGAAGCTTCAAAAAGGTGGATTTGCCGGAGCCGCTGGCCCCGTGAATTCCCACAATCTGTCCTCTGGGAATCTCTATGGAGAAGTCCCGCAGGATCCCCTCCTCCTGATACGCAAAGTCCACTTGTTCTGCCTGCGCCGCCAGCGGCGCGGCCCCGGACGTCTCGCCATCCGCGACCGAACAGTCGCTGGCCGCTGCACCTAAAGCGCCCGTCCCGTATCCGGTCGCTGCGTCTGCAACACCCGAACCATGCCCGGCTGCTGCGCCCGGAGCGACACTCCTGTCCGTCTCCGGAATCTCTTCCACAACCGGCTCTTCCTCCAGAAGAGAGAGCACCCGCTCCCCGCTGGCCAGCGTCTGATTCAGATTATTCGAGAGACTGGAGAGCGCCGCGACAGGGCCGAAGGATCCCATCATCGCCAGCGTGCACAGAAGAACGCCCTCGAAGGTCATCGCTCCGCCCTGCTCCAGCCACAGCGTCAGAAACAGCATGGCAAAAGAATAGCACAGAATGGCCAGATTGGTCCATGATCGCTGCCCTCCCTCCAGACGGCTCAGCTCCCTCTGCAGCTTCGCCAGCTCCTGAGAGCGCCGCTGCAGGCTGTTCTCCCGCTCCTGTCCGCAGCCGTACTGCACCGTCTCGTCCAGTCCCCGCAGGGAATCCAGCACGAAGCTGTTAAGTTCTCCGAAAGCCGTCCGGAATGCCATCCCCCGGCCGCCGCCCCGTCTGCCGTTCTGCAGAGGAATCACCACGCCCACCGTCAGATAAGCCGCCACCGCCAGCACACCTGCCGCCGGTTGAAAGCTACCGATAAAGCCCGCCACAATCAGGCAGGTCAGAACCGCGATGGCAATCGGGGAGATGGTGTGGGCGTAAAACACCTCCAGAAGCTCAATATCCGTCGTAATGATCGAGATCAGGTTGCCCCGCTCCCGTCCTTCCAATTTCGCCGGACACAGCCTCCGCAGCGCCGCGAATACCCTGTGCCTGATGATCGCCAGAAGCTTAAAGGCGATGAAATGATTGCAGTACTGCTCGGCATAATGGAGCAGCCCCCGCATCACGGCCAGAACAGCCATACACACAAACAGCCGCCCCGCCAGCGCTCCCGCCCCTTCCATTCCCAGAAGCAGCGCCTTCCCTGCCAGAACGGTCAGGGAGATCGCGCACAGATATCCCGCCGTGCCCAGCGCCACTGCCAGCACCATAACCGGAAGAAGGGGGCTGACCAGTCCGATCAGCTTTCCCATGATGGCGGTCGCGCTCCTGCGCGCCGCCGTTTCCCTTTTCTCTTCGCCGCTCATGCCTTTCCCGCCTTCCCGCTCTGTGTCTGACTGTCCTGCGACTGACTGCTCTGACTCTGGCTCTCCTGTACCTGACTGCCCGGCAACTGACTGCTCTGTATCTGCTTACTCTGCGCCTGACTGTCCCGTCTCTGTCCGTAGCCCTCCAGCTCCATCTGACTCTCATACAGCTGCCGGTACAGCCCGCCCTGCTCCATCAGCTCCCGGTGCGTCCCCTGCTCCCTGATCCGTCCGTTCTCCAGCAGGAAGATCCGGTCCGCGCGCACCGCATTGGCCAGCCGGTGTGAAATCAGAAGCACTGTTTTCGTCCGCGCCAGCTCGTGAATCACATCCATGATCATCTCTTCGCTCTCTGTGTCAATGTTGCTGGTGGCCTCATCGAACACATACACCGGCGCGTCCGCCAGCAGCGCCCGGGCCATGGCGAGCCTCTGGCGCTGCCCGCCGGAGAGATTGTCCGCGCGTTCCAGCAGCCGGGTATCAAGCCCCTGCTGGTCCCGCACAAAATCCAGCAGCCGCACCTTCTCCAGCGCCTCCTCCATCTCCCGCTCCGTGGCCTGCGGTTTCGCCATCCGCAGATTTTCCGCCACGGTTCCCGCGAACAGATAGCTGTTATGGCGCACCAGCACCACCTTCCGCATCAGGCTCTGTTCGGCGATCTGAGAGACCGGCACGCCGCCGATGGAGAGTTCCCCGTCAAATTCCCGGTTCCTGCCGCAGATCAGTCCCGCCGCCGTGCTTTTACCGCAGCCGGATTCTCCGACCAGACAGACAAAGCTGCCCGGCGCAAGTTCCAGTGAAATCCCCTTCAGAATCTCCCGCTCCGACTCGTAGGAAAAACGCACCTCTTCCAGCCGGATGTCCAGCGGCCCCTCCGGCAGCTCCCGGCCGCCCTGTGCCGGTTCCGGCAGATCCAGAATGGCAAACATCTTGTCGCTGGCCGCCATGCCGTTCATCGCAATATGGAAAAAAGATCCCAGCAGGCGCAGCGGCAAAAAGAACTCGCTGGCCAGCAGAATCACCGACAGCGCCCCCGCAAAGCCCAGATTTCCCTGCAGAAATTCACCGGCCGCCACAATCATGCCTGCCGCCGCTCCCCCGTAAGCCACAATGTCCATCACGCTGGTGGAATTGAGCTGCATGGTCAGCACCTTCATCGTGACCTGACGGAAACGCTGGGCCTCCGCGTCCATCTCCCGTGCCTTCTGCTCGTCCGCCTGATAGATTTTCAGTGTCGTCAGTCCCTGCAGGTTTTCCAGAAAAGAATCCCCCAGCTCCGTGTAAATACTCCAGTACCGGTTCAGCAGGCGCTTTGCAATCTTCTGTACCGCCACGATGGACAGCGGAATCAGCGGCACGCAGATCAGCAGCGCCAGACTGGCCCGCAGGCTCACCCGGCAGAGCGCCGCAAACAGGGTCAGAGGCGCCAGCAAACTGTAAAACAGCTGCGGCAGATATTTGCCGAAGTACACCTCCAGCTGCTCGGCCCCCTCCGTGCTCACCTGCATCACCTCCGAGGTGGCCACGCTGTCCCGGTAGGACGCGCCGAGCCGCAGCATCTTTTCATAAATCCGGCTCCGCAGAACAGTTTTGACGTCCATGCTGGCCCGGCAGGACGCCCGCGCCGCCATTCTCTCGCAGACAAACCGAACCGCAATACAGAGCAGAAGCGCCGGAATGGTTCCGAAGAAATCCGCCGGCGCCATCCGCCGCTCCAGCGCTTTTTCCAAAAGCCCCGCAACCAAAAACACTGCGGCAATCTGGGCCAACAGCCCGATCCATTGCCACAGCACGTTGTATGCAATATATTTTTTAGCGTGGGACAGCAGTCCCACCAGTCTTTTCTTAATCATGCTCTCTTATCCCCTGTCCGGCCTTCCCTCTTACTGCAAATCAGATGCCAGAGCGCCATTCCCGGATGGTACAGGAGCATCCGTGGCCCGGAAAAGCGCATGACGGTTCGTATCTTCTCCCGCATCTCCGGCTTGTAGCAGTGCACTCTGCAGTTGGCGCAGAAGGTTTTCTGCTCCATAAACGGACATTTTTCGCTGCGCTCCCGCGCGTAGTCCGACAGTGCCCGGCAATCCGGGCACAGCTGCCCCGTCCCACTGTGATCGCTGTGATTTTTGCGGCAGTAGAGCCGGATCATCTCCTCCACGACCCGCTGCTCCTTCCGCCTCTTTTTCTCTACGTCCTTTTCCCTCATCGACCGGCTCCTGCTCCTGTTCTCCGACACCTGTTCCGCCGCTCCCATGTCTATCCGGTTTCTGCTCTTCCGCACCTATCCGGCCCCTGTGTCTATGATTCTCTCGCGCGGCTTACGGCTCTCCCCGCGGCTTAAATCTCTCCCGCATGCCCCGGTTCTCCGCCGTCTCTTCCGCTCCTGTCCTGCGCTCGTTCCGGTTTCTATTCCTCCGTCTCCGCCACGACAACAGTTCCCGCAGGAATCGTCCGGATCCTTGTGAAAAAGTACACGTACTTAAACACGATCAGGAACAGGATAAATCCTCTCCCGTACCAATTCGGCATAAGCCAGAATGCAAAGAGCAGCATACAGGACGCCGGAATCAACAGACTGAATTTCGTTTTCAGCGTCATCGCCCTGCTGCGCACGAAGCTCTCCAGGTGACGCTTATACAATTTGGTTCCCGTAAACCAGAGGTGAAAGCGCTTCGAGCCTTTGGCAAAGCAGAACGAGGCCAGCAGCAGAAAGGGCGTTGTGGGCAGCACCGGAAGCACCACGCCCACAGCGCCCAGCCCCATCGCCACAGCCCCCGCAATCAGCCAGAGAACGCGGAAGGGACTGCGGGAGGGGGTATCGGATTGTCTCTCTTTCATCATCAATGCTCCTTTATTGATATCCGTCTCCACCGCTCCCCTGACCGTTCTGATTGAAATCCCGGGCTTTCTGCCGGAAATCCTGATTGTCCTGCTGAAAATTCCGCGCAGAAAGCGCAGCGGACAGTATCCAGACAAGATTCAGGAAGCGGTTCCGTCAAAAGTTAGTTATGATTATAGCAGAGGGCCGTTGTTTTTACCAACCCTTTCACACAGGCAGATCGCTCCGCGCGCCCGTCGACAGCGCATTTCCCGACACGCCGCACCGCTTTCCACAGCCGACACATTTCCCGACATATCGCACCGCTCTCGCAGCCGGCACATTTCCCGGCAGACCGCACCACTCTGCGCCGCTGATCCATTTCCCGGCACGCCACACTGCACTGCTCTGCATTTATACAGCCGGTTTTCCGCACTTATCTGCCGTACTCCCCGACATGGAGCAGGGCCTGTGCCCGCTCCACCTCCTCCGCGGACGGCTCCCGGACGCCCTCCAGCCGGTACGGCAGCCCCAGTGTCTGCCACTTGGCCAGTCCCAGCGTGTGATACGGCAGAATCTCAACGCGGCGCACCGTCCCGAGCGATGCGATAAACGCATCCATTCTGCGCAGATCCTCCTCCTGATCGGTCACGCCGGGAACGAGAACGTGGCGGATCCAGAGATCCTTTCCGCGGTCTGAGAGAAACCGCGCCATCCCGAGGATATTTCCATTGTCACAGCCGGTCAGATCCCTGTGTCCCTCTGCCTCCATTTCCTTCAGATCAAGCAGTACCAGATCCGTGGAGCGGAGCAGTCTCTCGAATTTCCCCAGAAACGGCTCCTCCTTCGTAAACGGATTCCCCGCGGTATCCAGCGCGGTGTGAATGCCCTTTTCCTTCGCCAGCTCAAAAAAGCGCGTCAGGAAATCTATCTGCAGCAGAGGTTCCCCGCCGCTGACCGTGATGCCGCCCTCCTTCCCCCAGTACCGGCGGTAGCGCCACGCCCGGTTCAGTAGCTCCTCCGGGGTATAGAGCTCTCCCCCTTCCATCTCCCATGTCTCCGGGTTGTGACAGTAGGCGCAGCGCATCCGGCATCCCTGCAGAAAGACGACGAACCGCACACCCGGCCCGTCCACCAGACCGAAGGTCTCCAACGAGTGCACGCGTCCCTGTAATTTCTCCTGTTCCATTATATTCTCCATTCCGGAGCGTTCCCTTCGACGGGGCGACGCAAATATTCGATTTGCGTCTGCCATTTATAGCAAAATCTTTGATTTTGCGTTGAGATTTGTGACGCTCCTGCACAAATCTTGCCTCCATGTCACAATCCGCGCTTCGCTTACAGCAAAGCGCCCCCGCAAGTATAACAGATGCGGGGGTGCTTTTACTAACTTATTTCATGTTCTGTATTTGCGTCCTGCTTACATGCTCGCGTGGCAGGTACGTGCGATGACGTCGAGCTGCTGCTCCTTCGTCAGATCGATGAACTTCACCGCATAGCCGGAGACTCGGATCGTGAAGTTCGCGTACTCCTCCTTCTCCGGATGCTCCATCGCGTCAACCAGCTTGTCGCGTCCGAACACGTTGACGTTCAGATGGTGTGCACCCTGGTCAAAGTAGCCGTCCATCACCTGCACGAGATTGTTCTCTCTCTCGTCCTCGCTGTGTCCCAGCGCATCCGGATTGATCGTCTGCGTGTTGGAGATTCCGTCGAGCGCCCACTCATACGGCAGCTTTGCCACCGAGTTGAGAGAAGCCAGCAGGCCGTTCTGCTCCGCGCCGTACGCCGGGTTTGCTCCCGGTGCGAAAGGCTTGCCCGCCTTTCTGCCGTCCGGCATCGCGCCGGTCGCCTTGCCGTATACCACGTTGGAGGTGATCGTCAGGATCGATGTCGTCGCCTCGGAATTCCGGTAGGTGTGATGCTTCTTGATCTTATCGAGGAAGGTGCGCAGGAGCCACACGCCGATCTCGTCCGCCCGGTCGTCGTCGTTTCCGTAGCGCGGGAAGTCTCCCTCTGTCTCATAGTCGATGACAATGCCGTTCTCGTTGCGGATCGTCTTTACCTTCGCGTACTTGATTGCGCTCAGGGAGTCGATGACGTGGGAGAAGCCAGCGATACCCGTCGCGAACGTGCGGCGCACATCCGTGTCGATCAGCGCCATCTCCGCCGCTTCATAGTAATACTTGTCGTGCATATACTGGATCAGGTTCAGAATGTTGACATAGAGCCCTGCCAGCCAGTCCATCATCACATCGTAGCGCTTGATCACCTCGTCGTAGTCGAGATATTCAGAAGTAATCGGCTTGTATTCCGGTGCCACCTGCTGGAGTGTCGTCTCATCCACGCCGCCGTTGATCGCATACAGCAGGCACTTCGCCAGGTTTGCCCGCGCGCCGAAGAACTGCATCTCCTTGCCCGTCTGCGTCGCGGATACGCAGCAGCAGATCGAGTAATCGTCGCCCCAGACCGGCTTCATCACATCGTCGTTCTCATACTGCACGGAACTGGTGTTGATCGAAACTTTGGCCGCATACTTCTTGAATGCCTCCGGCAGTTTGGACGTATAGAGCACCGTCAGGTTCGGCTCCGGGCTCGGTCCCATGTTTTCCAGCGTGTGCAGGAAACGGAAGTCGTTCTTGGTCACCATCGAGCGGCCGTCCATGCCGATTCCCGCCATTTCCAGCGTTGCCCAGATCGGATCTCCGGAGAACAGCTGATTATAGGAAGGAATACGCGCGAACTTGACCATACGGAACTTCATCGTCAGGTGGTCGATCAACTCCTGTGCCTCGCTCTCGGTCAGGATTCCTTTCGCCAGATCCCTCTCGATGTAAATATCGAGGAAGGTGGAAATGCGTCCCACGCTCATCGCCGCCCCGTTCTGGGTCTTGATCGCGGAGAGGTAGCCGAAGTAGAGCCACTGTACCGCCTCGCGTGCGTTCTGCGCCGGCTGTGAGATGTCGTAGCCGTAGATCTTCGCCATCTCCTTCATCTGCGCAAGCGCATCCCACTGCATCTTGATCTCCTCGCGCTGACGGATCACATCGTCCACCATCGTGCCGTCTCCGCAGTTCGCGAAATCCTCCGCCTTCTTCTCCATCAGGAAATCAATGCCGTACAGCGCCACTCTGCGGTAATCGCCGACGATACGGCCTCTTCCGTAGGTGTCCGGCAGACCGGTCACGATGTGGTTGTGGCGTGCCTTCTTCATCTCCGGCGTGTACGCGTCAAATACGCCCTGGTTGTGCGTCTTTGCATATTTCGTGAAGATCTCGTGCAGCTTCTCGCTCGGCTCGTAGCCATAGGTGCGGCAGGCCTCTTCCGCCATCTTGATGCCGCCGTAGGGCATGAACGCGCGCTTTAACGGCTTGTCTGTCTGCAGACCGACGACCTTCTCCAGATCCTTCGTCTCCTCGCTGATATAGCCGGGTCCGTATGCGGTCAGAGAGGAAACAACCTCCGTCTCCATATCGAGCACGCCGCCCTTGGCGCGTTCCTGCTTCTGCAGATCCTTGAGGATCCCCCAGAGCTTGTCGGTCGCCGGCGTCGGATCCGCGAGAAAGCTCTCGTCTCCGTCATACGGCTTGTAGTTTTTCTGGATGAATTCCCGGACGTTGATCTCTTCCTTCCAGAGACGTCCCTCAAACCCCTCCCATGCTGCAAAATCCTTCATAGAAAACTCCTTTCTGAAAAATAATAATATCCCTCACAGCAGCGCCTTTTAGGTTAGCTGTATCTAACTTGTTTAATATCATACCATATTCCAACCATACGGCAAGAGGGAACGCCCTTTGTTTGTTAAAAAATACACAATACCCCGCACAAAGGCCGCAACACTAGTGTATCACTTTCCTGAGATTCGTCTATACAATCTTTTCCTCCGGTGTTAAAATATTTAGTATTATTAACTTTGCATTGATTTTCCTGTATTGTCTTGCATTGATTTTCGGAAAGGAATACTTCCAACCATGACAAAAATACTGATTATCGGCGCAGGCCCCGCCGGCCTCACAGCCGCCTATGAACTGCTCCGGCAGCCCGGCGAATACGAGGTCGTCGTCTTTGAGGAGAGCGGGGTGTTCGGCGGCATTTCCCGTACCGTTAATCACAATGGCAACCGTATGGATATGGGCGGACACCGGTTCTTCTCCAAAATGCCGGAAGTGAACGCGTGGTGGCAGGAGATGCTGCCTCTGCAGGGCGCTCCCACCTGGGATGACAAGCAGCTTGGCCGCTCCTCCAGCCTCCAAAAGGGCGGCCCCGATCCCGAACAGGAGGATCGCGTGATGCTGCGCCGCAACCGTGTCTCCCGGATCTTTTTCAAGAATAAGTTCTTTGATTATCCCATTTCCCTGAAATTCGAGACGCTGAAAAACATGGGCTTCGGCACGACGATCGTCGTCGGCTGCAGCTATGTGAAGAGCGCCCTGTTCAAGAGACCGGAGAATTCCCTCGAGGACTTCTACATCAACCGCTTCGGCAAAAAGCTCTACTCTATGTTCTTCGAGCGTTACACCGAGAACCTCTGGGGACGCCATCCCGGTGAAATTTCCCCCGAGTGGGGCGCACAGCGCGTCAAGGGACTCTCGATCACCGCGATTTTGAAGGATATGTTCGGCAAGCTCCTCCACAAAAAGAACCGCAGGGTGGAGACTTCCCTGATCGAGGAGTTCAGCTATCCCAAGCTCGGTCCCGGCCAGCTCTGGGACACCACCGCCGATGAGGTTCGAAAGCGCGGCGGCAGAATCCTCATGAACGCCCGCGTGACCGGAATCCGCAAGAACGCGGAGAACGTGATCACCGGCGTCGTCTACGAGCAGGACGGCTCGATTCATGAGGAAAACGGCGATATCGTGATCTCCTCCATGCCGATCCGCGATCTGGTCGCAGGATTAAACGACGTGCCGGACGAAGCCGCTGCCATCGCCGCAGGGCTTCCCTACCGCGATTACATGACGGTCGGCGTCCTGATCCCCCACCTGAATCTGGAAAACAGAACCACAATTCCCACCATCGGCAATATCGTGCCGGACGACTGGGTCTACGTTCACGACCGCAGCGTGCAGATGGGCCGGTTCCAGATCTACAACAACTGGTCCCCCTATATGATTCGCGACATCGAGCACACTGTCTGGATGGGACTGGAATATTTCTGCAACGAAGGCGACGATCTTTGGAGCATGAGCGACGAGGCGTTCGCCCGCTTCGGTATTGAAGAGATGGTGAAGCTGCGCCTGATCGACAGCGCGGACGAAGTACTGGACTGCCACGTCGAACGCGTGAAAAAGGCGTACCCCGCCTATTTCGACACCTACCGGGATATGGATCAGCTGCGCGCCTATCTGGACTCCATCCCGAACCTCTACTGTGTCGGCCGGAACGGCCAGCACCGCTACAACAACATCGACCACTCGATGTGCACCTCCTTTGAGGCCGTCAGGAATATCCGCTCCGGCTCCTCCGACCGCTCCAACGTCTGGAATGTCAACACGGAGAAGGAGTACCACGAAGAGGATAAGAAGAACGAAATCGAATAAAACGAGTTGGAATAAAAAAAATCGTTGCGGCTTTCTATTTCTGCCGCAGCGATTTTTTATTCTGATTACTCTCTTTTTATACGGATCTCCCGGTACAGCATCCTGCTTCTAACCCGCTTTCAGCTTGCTTCCGACCTCTCAATACAAATTCGCGGTCACATAATCCGCCATTTTCTTCGCGCCCGCCGCGTTCGGATGCACGCCGTCGTACGTATACTGACTCGACTCCGCATCGGTGAAACTCCGGTACGTATCGACGACAGGGCAGTCGAAAATTGCCGCCACCTCTTTGATCTTCTCATTGTACGCCTCGATCGTCACGCCGAGATCGTTGACCGCCGCACTGTATTCCTGACGGTTCTCATCGCTCCAGCGCGTCACGGGAATGCAGGTCATGCAGACAATTCTCGCATTCGGATACTGCGCTTTCAGCTTCGTGAGCATCAGCGCATACGCGTCCGAGAAATCCCAGACCACGCCCTCCTCTGCGATCGCCTCTCCCTCCGTATACGATCCGATGGGTCTCGCATTCAGGAAGTCGTTCGTTCCGCTCATCACCATGATCACATCCGGATCCGTCCCGTCCGCCCCGCGCAGATCATTCGTGCGCGTGAAGCCGCAGGCATGCTGTCCCGTCGTATCCATGGAATCCCCGCTGATCAGCCCTCCGGAATAGGAGGCGTTCGAGAGCAGAACCATTCCCTTGTTCTGAATGACCTGCATCCACCAGGTCTGACTGACGTCCTGCAGATCGTCCGCCGGATAGTTCTGGTTGTAGCTGTCAGGAATATAACCGGAAAACGTAGAGATGCTGTCCCCGCTGATCGAAACCTTCCTGCCGCTGTAGTCGTAGGACGCCGCCCCTGCATCCTGTGCAGAGGACGCCTCTCCGGCATTCGCTGCCGTCTCGGTGGCCGCCTCTGACGCTGTTCCCGCCACAGTCCCGCCAGCCACTGCAGCCCCAGCGCCCTCTGCCGTCCCTCCGGACACTGCAGGCGCTGCGCTCGTCCCGCTGGCCGACGCCGTGCCGCCGCAGCCGGCCGCCAGCAGCATACCGGCCGCCAGCAGGAGCGCCGCCGCTCTCATTCCTCTTCTCCTCATCCGAGTCCTCCTTCTGTCATTTCTTCCTCCATACCGCAGTTTATCTGCCGCTCTGAGAACAGAAATCCGCGCGGGCGGTTTCTGCGAGGTATCTCTGAACGGCTCTCTCCTATTTCTTCTGCCGGTTCTGCTCCAGAATCGAGTCCACGATCTCCATGCGCAGTCCCGCGTCGATGAAGTCGCAGTATTTGCAGAAATCGTTGTTCTGCCGCCCGTACCGCACGCTCTCCCGGTACTCGCGGTATTTCTCACAGTTCCACGCCTCCCTGATATTCATCGTCGTCAGGTTCGCCAGCTCTGTCACCTCGAAATTATCGCAGCAGCAGTAGCCCAGCCTCCCATCCGGCGTGATCCACATATCGGTGTACGGCATCAGGCACGTCTCTTTGATGATCTTCGATTTGCCCTGCTTGTTCGGCGCAGAGCCCGCCCGGTTCGTCAGAACCGCCTTGACATAGCGCATCTGGATCAGGATATCAACGTCCTTAAACTCCTCCGGATGTTCTTCCACGTATGCCTTGATCTCCCTGATGTTCGGGCGCAGCACCATATCCTCGCAGTAGTTGTTGATAATCAGATGGTTCACATACGGGGTGATCTGCTTCACCTTATCCACCGTGAGCAGCAGTCCGTTTGTGGACATAAAAATAAAACATTCGGGAAGCTGCTCCCGCGCGTACTTGTGAAACTCCACGATCCGCGTGTCCAACCACGGCTCGTTATTCCCGTACATCGTCAGATGGCCCTTGTAGCCCCAGTCCCGCAGCTGATCGATAATGCGGTAGAAGAGTTCGTCCTCCATCCGCTTGTACGGCCGTTTCTCGGCAAACCGGTTTGCCGTGCAGAACGCGCAGTTCGAATTACAGCGGTTGATTGTCTCAAGATTGACGATGTTCGGATACGGCGCTTCCGCCGGATTCGAGAGAAAATACTCGATATACTCTTTCTGCGCCTTGCGCCTCGTCAGAAACTGGAGCTTTAAATAGCTCTCCGAGGACAGCTTCGGGAATTTCTTCTGCATCTCCCAGCCAAAGCGCCCCATAAAATTCACCATTCTAATTGGCATTTCTACCTCCAGACTTGCATCCCCTCATGAAAAATTTGATTCTTTTCATTGTACTATTTTACCGTTTTGCCGTCAAACGGACCGCCCTCACCGGTTACAGCTCGTAGACATAGATCGTATAAGGGGAACTCTCCTCCGTATAGACGCCCCGCAGCGTCAGTTCCTTCTGCGCGGCGTTCGTCAGCTCGATTCTCGAGAAAAGGTAACGGCATCCCAGACGCCGCAGCGCCGCCGTGTCGATACAGATCCCGGAATCCTGCGGTGCATAGTGACGGCTTGCCTGTACGATTGTGGCCTCCGAGCCGGAGTAGAGATAGCACCGTGCCCCCCACTCGTCGTAGTAAACCGCCGTAGTCGTCATCCGGTCCAGCGCCGGGGCGATTACTTCGCGGAACGCCTCCTTATAGCTCTGCGCGTAGAACCCCAGATACCCGTCCAGTGTCGCGATCCCGTTGTACTCGAGCACTGCGGGATGCAGGCCATAGGCCACCGCCCACTGCGCCCGCGCCGAGTCCTCCGGTCTGGCCGCATTCTGCCCCTGCACAGACTGCTCTCCCTGCACTTCGGCCGCGCCGCTCTCCTGTCCGGAAACGCCCTGCGCCCGCGCCGACAGATGGATCGTGCGCGCGTCGTCAGACTCCTTAAAATTCCCCGCCTCATACTGCAGATCCTCTTTGATCTGTGCAAAGAGTTCTGTCGAGTAAAATTCCCCGTAGGAGAGATCCCCCATCTTCTGCCCTTTCACGGTTTCGTATACCTTCGCATAGGCGGTGTGGTACAGATCGTTGTAACGCGAGGGCGTCAGCAGAATGACGGCGATCGAAGCCAGCGCCAGCGCATAGGCCGCCCCACGCCAGAACTTCCCTGTGCCGCGCACCGCCGCATCCTTTCCGCACACCGTCACGGTTCCTCTCCGGTAAATCCGTCCGCACACCACAAAGAACGCCGCATACCACAGAAACGGATTGAAGAACACCGTCCTGTTAAACTGCCACCCTTCCAGCGGAGGCAGCACCGTCTCGATCAGAGTCCGGAAGGGCGCCCAGTTGTACAGCCCGTAAATCAGGCAGTTAAAGAGAATCAGCGCCATCATCAGGTTAAAAAGATCATGGAAAATCCCGCGCCACTTTCCCTGCACCGCATAGCGGATATTCCGGTACCAGAAGTACAGAACGCAGACCGGCAGCACCAGCGTCGTGTGCGCGTCCTCCACATGCATCATGCCGTTTTCCCAGACGTCTGCGATCTGCGCCAGAATCTCCCGCCCGCTCAGATCCCCCGCCACAAAGGTGGAGCGGATCGTCACCGTGTCCGAGAAAAGCATCTGCCCGAACAGACGGTACTCAAACACCACCGAACCGGCAGCCAGCAATGCCAGCGCCAGAAAGAGACGACCGCAGAAGCGGCGATCCCGCACGGACATCCCCACCACCGCCAGCAGCAGATACGCGCACAGAAAAATTCCGAAATAAGAGAAATAAGAGAAGAACGGGTAAACAAAAACCCCCGCCAGATACGGGAGCGCCCGCCGCACCGTCCCCGCGCGGTACACCCGCAGCAGCAGCCAGATGCAGAGCGGAATCGAGGCAAAGCACATTCCGAACGCGGGAAACAGGTTCAGAATCCCGTAGGCAAAACCAGCCAGCAGGACCAGCCCCCCGTTCTTTTGTCCCCGCCCCTCCGGCCGCCGTCCTTTACTGCGCACACAGACGGAATTCCCCTCCTGACTCTCTCCCGCCGCGTTCCCGCCCGGCAGAATCTCACCGGCCAGCAGCCACATTCCCGCCATCGCCATCAGAATTTTGGAAAAATAAAGCGTCAGATACGCCGTAAACGAAGGCAGCAGAAAATAGAGAAGGCCCGCGAACGACAGTTCCGAGGGCAGATCATCCCGCGTCACGCCTCCCAGAAACGGCGACGCCACCCCGTGCGCAAAAAAAGTATCCGTATTCTTCAGCATCTGATACTGTGCCTGAAACAGATCGAGATTATCCTGCACGGCGATCTGCGCCCCTTCCCCGCAAACCGCATACAGACCGATCGCCCCCGCAAAAAAGAGCGCAATCAGAATCAGATACCAGCAGGAAGCTGCGCGCCGCGCGAGTTGTCCGCCTGATTTTTTTTTCATATCTACCTCCATGCCGGAGATGTTCTCCGGCATTTCCACGCCGCATGCAGCAGCAGCGCCAGCGCCGTGTAGAACAGTCCCATACTGTAAATCATATATCTGGGCTGCGGAAAAATCACGGCCCCTACCACGACGCAGTTCAGGACAATCCCACCGAGCACCAGTCCCGCAAAGAGCAGCACGGAGCGCACCGCCCTCTCTCTCCGGAAGCGCAGCAGATAAAAAGAGAGCCCCAGATAAACCGCATACAGACCAAGAGCGCACCAGTTCAGTATCGTGTTCTCTCTCGCCACGCTGTTGACCAGCCCTTTGCGCAGGTTTCCAACCCAGAGTTTAAAAAAGCGGTCCGGATGCGCTGTCAGCAGGGCGTTCCTCATCTCCATTTCCTGCTCGTCGAGCCGCTGGTATCTCTCCGGGTCGCTCCGCGACGGATCCTCCGCATCAATTCTCTCCAACAGCACCGGATGCAGAATCCCGTACCCGATCGCGTCATAGGAATCGGCGTAATGCGTCGTAAGCATCACCCAGTCGGGATTCTCCCCGGCATCCGCCATCAGCAGCCCCTGCCTGTCAGCCTCCTGCCAGATCGCCGTAAACTCCTCCCGCAGCGTCTCGTCCTCTATGCGCGCCGCGTCTTCCTCATCCGAGATATAGAGCAGGGTACAGAGAGCTCCCATCGAGTTTCCGGTATGCTGCATCCACACGCCGCGCACCGCCGCATTGTACGCGCAGTCAAGACCGGCGACAGACGCCATCACCAGAATAATTGCCAGCATCTGATACAGAAAGCGTCTCCACGCACGCCGCACCAGACCGTCCAGCACAAAGGCCGCCAGCGCGAAGAGGACTCCCGCCACCAGCAGCTGCTTGCGCAGGCTGATCAGGATCACAAGCATGCATACGGTCAGCAGCAAATTCCTCTTTTTCCCCTCCTCGTGCCAGCGCCAGAGCTGCAGCAGAAAGAGAACATAAAGCGATAATCCCAGCCCCTCCGTCATGATGCTCTCCTGATACGAGGAACCTCTCTGTGCGATGAAGCGCGTGAGAATCACGATCATCCACTGCGACGCCGCACCCGCCGCCATCATCATCCGGGAAACAAGACGCGCTCTCCCGGAACAGGGATCTTTCTGCACGCCCCCTGCGATCCGCGCCGCCGCAAGCCCCAGCCGCCATGCCGTATACGCCGCCAGAAGCGACTGCAGCACGACCGCCGCATAGAGATAGCCATCCTCTCCCCATGGAAAAGGAAGCGCGCGCAGCAGAGCCAGAAAGGTCGGATACAGCGGTTCTCTGGAGATATCCATCGTCGTATAGCTCAGGGAGTCTTTGCACCAGACGTATCCGTCCATCACCGGAAGCCACAGGTAAAAGACCAGACAGGCCGCCAGCAGCACCGCCGACTCCGCTTTTCCTTCTCCTCTGCACTTTCCCGCTGCTTCTCTCTCCGTGATCCGATCTGCGCATACCTTCATATTCTGTCTCTCCTTCTCTGCCTGCCGCATGCAGCTCTCCGCGCGCCTCTGTCCTGCGACAAGAGCGTACCGCGGCCTTCGCGCGGCTCTGCCTTCCGGCAGAGCGCCCGACGCTGCAGCTGCTGTTTGATTTCCTCCCCTCCCCGAAGATACCTCCCTGTTTTCCGATTACTCCGTTTTCTGTGAGCCGGCTTCCTCCCGCTCCGCCTTCTTTCTCCCCTGACAGAGAATATTTCTCTGGATCTCAAAATCCCGCCGGTTGTTTCTCGCCATATTCGAGAGGATCATCCCTGCAAAAAATGACTGGATTGCCGCCAGAATCACAAAACAGCAGACGAAAAGCGTCGGGAACTTCGACACCAGCCCCGTCCTCACGAATTCAATCAGAATCGGCAGGAAAAAGGCAAACGCGACCAGCACCAGAAGCGCCGCCAGAAACGTAAAGAACCCGAACGGCTTATAATTGCGGTACAGATTCCCGATCGTCGAGAGCACCCTGAGCCCGTCGGAGTAGGTGTTGAGCTTGGAAACGCTCCCCTGGGGACGGTCCCGGTAGGTGATCACCACATTGTCGATCTGCATGTTGTTGTAGACCGCGTGAATCGTCATCTCCGTCTCGATCTCAAATCCTCTGGAGAGCACCGGAAACGTCTTGACAAAATCATAACTGAACGCCCGGTAGCCCGTCATAATATCCCGGATGTCGCAGTCAAAAAGCCGGTTGATCGTGCCGCGCACCACGGAATTTCCCATATTGTGGAAGGGCCTCTTATTCTCCGTAAAATACGTCGAGGAGAGCCTGTCTCCGACCACCATATCCGCGCTCTCTTCCAGCACCTTTGCCACCATCTGCGGCGCGTCCTCCATCGGATAGGTGTCGTCTCCGTCCACCATCACGTAGCACTCCGCATCGATCTCACGGAACATCCGGCGGATCACATTGCCCTTGCCCTGCATGCGCTCACGCCGCACCACCGCGCCGGCCTGCTCCGCGATCTGCGCCGTCCCGTCGCTGGAATTATTGTCATAGACGTAAATCACCGCCTCCGGCAGCGCCGCCCGCGCATCCCGGACCACCTTTCCGATCGTTTTCTCCTCGTTGTAGCAGGGAATCAAAACCGCAATTTTGTCCATCGCCCATCTCCTCTTTCCTGACTCACTTCCCGGAACAATTTCCCGGACTGGTTTTCCGCCCTGATTCCCGGACGGTTTTGCTGCGCCGTTTCCAGACTCATTCCACAGTCCCGTTTCCTAAAAGCCCTGATAAATAAACTCCGCCGAGCTGTAGCCCGGCCCATAATTGCCCAGCAGAATCACATAGAACAGCAGAGCGTACCAGAGAATCCACCGCACCGCCAGCGGCTTCTTCGCGATCCTGTCCCGCACAGAGCCGCTCTGCTGCAGCACGGACACGACAAAGAGCAGCGCCACGGACACCGCCAGAATCCCGAACTCCACCCAGTCCAGTCCCAGGGAAAACAGGCCGGTCTGCGCAGAAAACAGCGCTGCCGGATTCCATACGCGCACGCCCTCCCACAGCATCTTCGCTCCGTCTCCCGCGCTCGCCGCCCGGAAGAACACGTTGCCGATATTGACGAGAAAGAAGGTGCGCAGAATCCGGAAGCCATCCGCTGCCTTCCCCTGCATCGGAATGTGCAGCCTCGGCAGCACCTTTTTCCAGAACGGAAGCGTGACCTCCCCCGTCACGATATAGAACCAGTGCAGCAGGCCGGAACCGATCACATATTTGAGCTCGCCCCCGTGCCAGAGACCGACGCTCAGCCAGAGCACGAACATCGCCGTAAAGGTCGTCAGCTGCTTGCCCGCCTTTTTTCCGCATTTTGCGCGCAGTGTTTTCCCCATTTTCATAAAGAGGGACGTCCGCAGCAGCGGATAGAACACGTACTCCTTCATCCAGACTCCGAGCGTGATGTGCCAGCGCCTCCAGTATTCAGAGATGCTTTTGGAAAAAAACGGAGTGCGGAAATTCTCCGGCATCGTGAATCCGAACGTCTCCGAAATTCCGATCACGATATCCATACAGCCCGAAAAATTCGTGTACAGCTGAATCGTAAACATCAGCGCTCCGATCCAGATATACACTCCCGGATAGGAAGTGTAGCTGTCAAAAACCGTGTTCGCCACAATCGCGGCTCTCTCGGAAATCACAAAGGTCTTGAAAAACCCCCAGACCACCCGCTGCAGCCCCCGCGTAACCGCGGCATACGAAAACGGATGACGGACAAAGAGCTGCGCCGCATCCTCCCGGTAGCGCAGAATCGGCCCTGAAATCAGCGTGGGAAAATAGAAGCCGTACAGCGCCGTTTTGGCATAATTCTTCTGCGGCTCGGCAATTTTATTATAGACATCCGCCGCGTACCCCACCAGGGAAAAGGTATAAAAGGAAAGCCCCAGCGGAATTGCCGCTCCCCCGTTAAACCGCACATACTTCAGCGCCGCCAGCACCCCGATCAGCAGGACAACATCCGCCATCAGCGCCGCCCTGCGCCAGAAGACGCTCTCCGCGGCGTCCATGATGCGCACCGCGCCATACGTCACCGTAACCGCGGCGACCGGATAGAGAATCAGCCAGCCGTTTCCGCCGAACAGATAAAACGCCGCGCTCGCCGCCAGCAGCAGAACCCACTGACAGCGCCCCGGCAGCACATAATACAGAAGCAGCAGAACCGCATAGAAGCACAGAAAATAAAACGAGGTAATCTCCATGAACGGGAAATCCTTCCGGTTGAAAATCCGGCGCACACGCCGTATATTACTAAGTACAGAATCAGATCAGCACTGAAATGCCGGGCAAAAGCCTCCGCGCCGGACAGACAGAAATGCCCTTCCGGCAGCCGTCCCCTCTCAGGAAAGGAAACCTATGCTACACTTAAAAGTACACCATATCGGATACTTAGTCAAAAAAAAAGCCAAGGCCAAAGATGCGTTTCTGGCCCTGGGTTATCTGGTCAAGCAGGATTGGGTGCGTGACGAAAGCCGCGGCATCGACATCTGCTTTCTCGAAAAGGACTCGCTGCTCATCGAGCTCGTCTGCCCCTTTACCGGTGACTCGCTCGTCTCGGGACTGCTCGCTCGGATGAAAAACAGCCCCTACCACATCTGCTACGTCTCCGAACATCCCCGGCAGGACGCAGCCGCCCTGCGAGACCTCGGCTACCTGCCTATCACGGAGGCGCAGCCGGCTCCCGCCTGCGGAATGCATCCCGTACAGTTCTTCCTGCATCCCGCGCTCGGCATGATTGAGGTGTTGGAGCACCCTTTCTCCTTCGAGTAATCAGCTGACCTGAGATTCGATGATATCGACCATCTCGCCGACATTCTTCATGGAGACGACCTGTCCCATCGTAAATTTGACGCCGAATTCCTGCTCCACCGCCGCGATCAGATTGATGTGCTCGAGGGAATCCCATCCGTCAATATCCTCCGACGTCGTCTCCTCGTCCACTGTGATGCTCTCATCGTCAAAAACATCGCGGAACACTTCGTTTAAGTCTCTGAAAATCTCGTCTCTGTCCATAAAATGACCCCCTGATGATATCGGATTTTATTGTAACTGTTCAGTCCCTTCCTCGTTACGATGCAAAACCCATTTAAAATCGTCCCGGGCGACGAGATTTTGCACGCCTGCACCACAGTCTTACGTCCCCGGCAGCAAGCGCTCCGGACTGTGCTGAACAATTACTCTGGCTTTACTCCTACTATACAAAATCACTTCCGCAGAATCAAGATGCACAGAGAGACTTTTATGAATTTTCATCTCCGATCAGCTTCCCGCCCCGTTTCGGGCCAAAACGGGCGCAGTCCGCACCGACCGGAATATCTTCCCGATCACAATATAAAAGTCTCTTTCCCAAACCGCAAGACACCGCTTGGATAATTAAGCTATCTTAAGGTAATATTAAGGTAAGGTTCTATCTTTTTTCGCTTCCTGTTGCTTGTTGCCCTCTGCCCTCCATGCTATTCTGTAGACTAAGTCAATCGCAACAGCCGCAAGGCGGGAGGTTTCTATCATTCTATGATCGCTGCAATTCTCAGTTTCGCTTACATCGCCCTGTTATGTTTTGTGTCCGGTATCGGCTTTCGCAAGGCTTTCTTCCGTCTGCTCTCCGGCACGTCTGCTCCCGCACTTCCGTTCCTCCCCTCTTTTGTCAGAAACACGATGACCGGCGTCGTTCTGCTCACGGTATATGCCGAATATTTCAGTCTTTTTTATAAAGTAGGTATGCTCTGTCATCTCCTGCTGCTGGCTCTCTGCGCGCTCTCCGGCTGGTATGCGCGCAGAGAGATCCGGGAGACGATACGGGAATTGTCCCGCGCTCTGCGCCCGCTTTCGCCCTCTTTTCCGTTGCGGCGAGGTGTCCACGGCGGCGATTGCACCAGAGAAACAGGCGGCGCTTCCCGGTTCCGTCTGCTTCTCTGGCTGTTCGTTTCATCTGCCCTGCTCCTCATCGTCGCCTTCTACACCTCCCGCGGCGCATTTCACACCGACACGAACATCTATCACGCACAGGCCATCCGTCTCTACGAGGAGTACGGCATGGTGAAGGGGATCGGCAATCTGCAGCTGCATTTTGCCTATAACAGCAGCTATCTCGCCTTCTGCGCTCTCTTTACGCTCTCATGGCTCCTGCCCTTTTCCCTCCACACGACGACGGGCTTTCTCACCTTCCTGCTCTGTCTCTATGCCCTGCTCGGCCTGCGCGGCATCCACCGGCGCAGCGCCCACCTCGCAGACGCCGTCCGCCTCGCCCTGCTCCTCTACGCCTTCACCAATATCACCGGCGCCATGTCCCCGGCCACCGATTACGGCACGATGTATCTCGTGCTCTACCTGCTGCTGGCCTGGGCAGAACTGACCGGGCGCCCTGCCGCGCAGACGGCGCACCGCTCTCCCGCAGCTTCCGCCTCCCGCCTCTCGCTCTCCTGCCCTGTCCGGATTACCGAGTACGGCCTTCTCGCTGTGCTCTCTCTCTTTATCGTCAGCATGAAATTCTCCGCGGCAGTTCTCGTACTCTTCGCCCTCTATCCGCTGTATCTGCTGATCACACAGGGCAGCGCGCGGCAGAAAAGCAATCCCGCTGCGATCGCGCTCTTTCTCATGACAGGATTTCTCTCTTTTCTGCCGTTTCTGATCCGCAACTACTATATTTCCGGCTGGCTGTTCTATCCGTTCGAGAGCATCGATCTCTTTGACGTCGAATGGAAAATTCCCGTCGCCTATTCTCTCGTGGACTCCACCCAGATCAAGGTCTGGGGCCGCTCGCTGGAGGACGTCTCCAAAGCGGACTGGGGCTTCCTGCAGTGGTTCCCTGTCTGGTGGCGCGCACAGGAGATGTACGCGCGGCTCCTGCTCTTCTCCGCCTTCTTCGCCACTCTTCTGCTGGGCGTCGTGCTGCTGTACCGCCGTCTGCGGCGCCGCACGGATCATGCCCCGGCACAGTCGGTCACGATGAGCATTCCCGCATCTGTCCCCTCTGCGGCATCTGCGGTCTTTGCGGAACACGGCGGTATCCTCAGCTTTTACGCCGTCCTTTACTGCTCTCTGGCGCTCTGGTTCTTTACCGCGCCGTTTATCCGCTACGGTCTCGCCTTCCTGCTCGTTCTCCCTCTCGCCGCAGTCGCCTCTTTCCTCTCTCTGCTGCAGGAGAGAGCGCCCTCGCCGCGGCAAAGCGCCGCCTGCCCGTCCGGACAGATGCAGGAACCCGGACGAACGCAGATGCCCGGGCGAACGCAGGCGCGGGGCGGGCGGCATACAGGGGCGTTCGATTTCCTGCTGCGTCTGGGCGGCTGCGCGCTCTGTCTGCTCGCTCTCCTCTCGCTCTGGCCTCACATCGCTCACTACGCCGGAGATAATCTCAAATTCATCCGGGAATACGGCTCCGACTCCTACTGGATCCTGCCCAAGCCTTTCGACGACGGAGAGACGGCCTCTGTGGACTGGAACGGCAACACCATTTATTACAACGCAGGCGATACGGAAATCAACAGCTATTACAATACCCCGTCCACCTGCTATCTTTTCATGCTGGAGCGCACCGAGCTGATCGGAGAGACCATTCAGGAGGGCTTTCGCGCCAAATAGCCAAAGACTGCGGCAAATCTCCGCAAAAGCTCCGTCGGCCGGGCAGCGTTCCACCGGCTGACTCCACGGTATGCGAAACCCGGTGTACGAAACGCCCCGGCAGTTCTCGGAATCCGAAACTGCCGGGGCCTTGCATTGGTATATTCTGTTCCGCGCCGCCTTTCTACTGCGCCGCCTGTGTTCCCACTCCGTCGGTGATCGAGAAGTTCAGCATATTTTTCATATAGCGCTCCACCGTCTCGTAGACGACCACGGTCGGCTCCTCCCGCTCCAGTATCTCCAAACTGTAGTTATAGTAGAAATTCAGATAGGTATCGTTGTAATTGCAGGCCACATAGGGAGCCATCATTGTGGAGAAGGAATCCCCGATAATGAAAAGCTTCTCCTGCGCCCCGTCTCCGTTCGGATTGTGGTAGCGAAACTCCGTGTTGTCCTCATTGCTCTCGCTCTCGAGCGCGTGCGTCGTATAATTCCCCACCACATAGACAGTGTCATCCTGAAGATACTGTCCCAGATGAAGGAGCTTGGCCAGATCAAAGACAGGTGAATCGGCGGTCATGATCGTGCATTCCGTCAGATCCGGCATCTCAAAGCCGAGCGCCGCGTTCAGCTCCCTGCCGCCGATATACGCCCCCATGTTATTCCAGTGCGTGTCATATTTATAGTAATACTGCCACTCCGGATGTTCCTCTTTATAGGCGAGCAGTGCATCATAGGGGCAGACCACCGTCAGATCCGTCGTGGTCCGAAGGTACTCCACCACCTGCCACATCCGCCCCTGCTGCTCCGGTTCCCCGTAGGAATCCGGCATATATTCGCTGTAGACACGTTCCTTGTTCGGCGCAATCATAATGACGAAATCCATCCCCCGCGCCTCCAGCTCATCCCGCGCCGCCAGCATATTGGTCCGGATCTGCTCCAGTTCCTCTTCAGAGAAAAGATTCGAGCCGTTATAATCGGAAATCGGATCCTCGTCGTTGACCTGCGCTCCTTTATAAAACAGCCATCCGTCCTTGCCCACAATCACCGAATCGGAAGAAGAGGTCTTAAACACTTTGTAATCGATCATTCCGTTCAGAAAGACAAGCTGATTGCGAAACGGCAGATAGTCATTGAAATAATTCTCAAAATCCGCCGGATACGTCTCCAGCGTGGAGAGTGCCAGCGTCGGCTTGGCGGCCAGCACTCTGTTCTCGTAGTTCGTCGTGTCAAAATATTTGCCGAAAAACGTGAAGAATACCACCGGCAGCAGAATCAAGACTGTCAGTGCCGCCATATACAAATACTGTACGAATTTCTTATTCATTCGCTTACCTCTTTTATCCCGTAAAAATACTGCCGTGCCGTATCTCGCCTCCGCTCCGCTTCGGCTCGATACGGGGCTTGCGCCCTATACGTCAGAGAATGCGAGGCCGCTTCCGCGCTCGCGCGGCTCTTTCCCTCTCTGCGTACTCTATTCCTGACGCCGTGCCGTATCTCGTCTCCGCTTCGCTTCGACTCGATACGGGGCTTGCGCCCTATACGTCAGAGAAAGCGAAGCCGCTTCCGCGCCAGCGCGGCGCGGCTTCGCTTTCTCTGACGTGCACGGCTAGAAGCGGAAGTAGATGAAGGGATTGTATGTGTTTCCGGCCAGCAGGAGGATGCAGTAGAGAAAGAGAAGCACGCAGAAGATCGCCTCCGGCAGGCTGTATTTCCAGCGGTCTGCTATTTTTCTCAGCTTTCCTCCTGCAAAGACTGTCTGCAGGATCCCGCAGCCGAGGATGCCGCAGACCGCCACAAAGATCGTCTGCGAGCTGATCAGCGTCATGATATTGAATCCGCCCCCATCGTAACGCCACGGCATTACCATTCTCGCCACAATCCGGAAACCGAGGCGGACGCTCTCGACGCGGAAGAAGACCCAGCCGATCACAAAGACAATCACCGCATAAATATGGCCGAGCACCGGTACTCTTTTCAGAATTTTCCCGAATCCCATGCGCTCGATCACGATAAAGAAGCCGTGATACAGCCCCCAGCCGACATAGTTCCAGCTCGCTCCGTGCCAGAGTCCCGTCACGGCAAAGACGATCCAGAGATTCAGATAGGTGCGGAACTTCCCTCTGCGGTTGCCGCCGAGAGGAATGTAGAGATACTCGCGGAACCATGTGCTCAGCGAGATATGCCATCTGCGCCAGAATTCCTGAATCGAGGACGAGATATACGGATAGTTGAAGTTCTCAAGGAAATCAAATCCGAACATCCGTCCCAGTCCGATCGCCATATCGGAATAGCCCGAGAAATCGTAGTAAATCTGCAGCGTATACAGAATCGCGCCGCACCACGCCGCCGCACCAGACATCTGTGCAAGGTCAAGAGCGAAAATCTTGTCCACCGCGCTACCTGTCATATTTGCGATGATCACCTTTTTGCCCAGACCATACAGAAAGCGCCGGAATCCCTCCGCAATCCTCTGCCTTGAAATCTCACGGTGCATAATCTGCTCGTCAATATCGCGGTATTTCACAATCGGTCCCGCGATCAGCTGCGGGAAGAAGGAGATGTACAGTGCAAGGTTTAAAGGGTTCTTCTGCACGCGGTACTCTCCCCGGTAGAGATCGATCACATAGCTCATCGCCTGAAAGGTGAAGAAGGAAATTCCGATCGGCAGCACGATACTGGTCTGCGGAATCTGCGCCCACGGAAACAGCCGTCCCAGTGTGGCAAGAAAGAAATTGCAGTATTTAAAATAGCCGAGCAGCCCCAGATTCCCGATGATAGAGAGCACAAGAAAAAACTTTTTATGGGCGGAAAACCGGTCGATACACAATCCGAATCCCCAGTTGAGCGCCACCGAAATCAGGAGCAGCAGAATATAACGCGGCTCTCCCCACGCATAGAAAATCAGACTGGCAATCAGCAGAATTATATTCTGATAGCGGGGTTTGCGGATAATCATGCCGAGCAGAAAAACAATCGGCAGGAAAACCCACAGAAAAACCATAGAACTGAAAACCATACAAACTCCGTTCCGGGCGCTTCACGTCCGCCCGATGCTTCTATATCTATATTTCCTTAGTGTAAACTGCAGTTGTGAAAATCCCACTGCCGCACAGCCTGGAAATCCCCTCCTACTCGACTCGCCTGATATAGCGGTTCCTGTTCTCATAGTGATCTGAAACATGGAATTTCCACACGGTGTCGCCGCCGTCCTTGCCCGCGATCTGCGTGAAGCCCATTCGCTTATAGAACTCTCTGACCATCCCGTTCTTGGCCGTCGGATAATAATATCCGAAGATCGCCTTCACATCCTGTCTGCGGCACTCCTCCACCAACGCGTCCATCATAGCGTATTCCATATCGCGTTTCAAGACCCTGCAGCTCATCAGCCACAGATCGATCAGGAGCGCCTTCTCCCCGGTCAGCTCCGGCTTTTTCCCGTCCTCTTCTTCCGTCATCATCATCGCGAGACTTCCGATAATCAGCGAGACGATTCCGTTATCCCCGAATTTATCCTTCAGACTGCCGCAGAGCGTAATCACATCCGGATCCTGGGCCGCCGCCGCAATCTCCGGCTCCGTGTAGCGCTTCGTCGTCAGATTGAACTGATTGCTCTTGTTGGTCAGCTGCGTGATACGCGGGAAATAAACCGGCGCAAACGGCCCGATCTTCGCCGTCATCTCCAGCGACTCCAGATAGACCCCGTAATCGGCAAACGCGGCCTGCGCCGCTCTTCGCTCCGCGTTCTGACGATACATCTCGCTGCGCCTGCGATCGTCCTCTGAGAGATTCGTCACCTCAAAATACCCCGCCCGGTCCAGCGTCGTCAGATACGTCTCCGGCCCGCCCAGTTCCGGCACGGCCGCCCCCGGCACCTGCCCCCGCACAAGGGCGCGCTCCGCCGGATTATCATCCACGAAAACCATCGATTCCGGCAGAATATTCAGTTCTTTCGCCAGTTCCGTCAGGTTTTCACTCTTTGGTTCCCAGTTAGCCCGCACCGCCGCGAAATCCTCCGGGCGCAGTACCCCCGCCGGATGACGCAGTCCCGCCAGCGCATTTTCCCTCTCATTTTTGGAATCAACGGTCAGCAGCACGCCGATCTCCTTCTGTGCTTTCAGATAATCCTGAAATTCCCGGTACACCTGCCCCATCGGTGTCTCCATCCCGATCTCCAGCGCATCCACCCCGTCATCTCCGACCACGCCGCCCCAGAGGGTGTTATCGAGATCGAGGGCCAGCGCCTTTTTATTTTTGCCATACAGGGATTTGATGATCGATGAAACGCTGTAGGCGTATACGGGAATCGCTTCCAGCGCCATCGCATACTTGTACATATGCCAGTAAGCGGGATCCGCCCAGCGATCCAGACCGTAGGAGGCGGCCAGATAGTTCAGATCATGCAGATAAAAACTCCCGTGCGTCTCCGCATACGCGGCAAAGCGCCGGTTCAGCGCGTTCACAAAATGCACCCTGCCGTGAACGTCGCAGGCATCCCGGTTGCCGAGAAGCCGCCACGCCGGATATTCAAAATTGTTCTGGATCACAGGGCAGCCATAGCGCTGCGCGCACTTCTCCCAAACCGTTTCAAACTTCCGGAAGGTCTCCTCTTCAAGGGATTCCACCTCCTCCCTCGTCTGTGAGAGATCCGGAAGCTCCCGCAGATTCCGGTACGAAGTGTGAATCAGAATCACGTCCGGATGAAACGCCTCCAGCGCCTCGCTGCCGAACACTGCATCCTCATAATACTGCGCATATTCCGACTCATAGAACACAGGCTCGATTCCCTGATCCAGCAGAAACAGTTCCAGCATTCTCACAATATCGTGCGTCGTCGAACCGCCCAGCACTGCGATCTTCTTTCTGAGGCGGCTGCTGCCGTCCGCCAGAAGTTCTCTTCTGATTTTCTTTGACTTTTTCAGTAATTCTTCTCCGTCAAACGGATAGGGTATCATGGCTTACCTCCCTGCTTCCTGCTCCTGCTCCGGATTTTCCGGACAATCTCCGGATGGATTCCGTATTCTGCTTGATACTTCCTGTCTCTGCTTCCCGACTCTTTCTCTATTTCTGATTCTGTGCAAGCGCCTCGGCGAATTCCGGAATCTCCTGTTCCAGAATTTCCATAAAATACGCCGCCCCCTCCGTATTCAGGTGGTCGGGATCTCCGAAATACTGCAGAGAATCCGTGAACCGCGGATCCTCCCCGTAATCGTAATATGTAACGCCCTCCTCCTTACAGATCTGCACAATCACCTCATAGAACTGATACATCCAGTCCTCCGAAATATAATCGGTATAGTAATGGGTAAACGGCGGCGTCACAAGTACCGGCGTCATCCCCTGCTCCCTGCACAGCTGAATGATCCGGCGCAGAAATTCTATCTGCTCCGGTTCAAAATACTCGCTTTTATTCTCCAGATGACGTTGGTACCGCAGAAGGCCGATCTCCTCAAAGCGGGCGATCGTCTCCGCATCCGGCTGCTCTTCGCCGCTCTCCGATTTGGAAGACGCCTCGTTCCCGGAAAGCGCCTGCTCCGCACTGCTCTCCGATCCGGCAGCCGCCCCACTCTCCGAAGCCTCCTGCTCTCCGCTCTCCGCCGCATAGGCGCGCAGGGTAAAGAGACCCGCGGCCCGGCTCTGCTCATAGAGATGCAGCGGCACCTCCAGAACCTTGTACCCCGCCGTCAGGATCGGCAGACGGTGGGTCGTCAGATCCACATACCAGTCGTAATCCGGAATATACTGCGGCGAGAGGAACTGGTAATAGCGCACCGCTCTCTCCTCCTTCTCCTTCTCCGAGACCACCTCGTCATTAAAAGAGAAATAGGAGATCGGGATAAACACAATCCCGCCTGGGCTCAGTTCTTCTCTGTACTGTTGCAGAACCGCGTAATCCAGCTCGAAATTCTGACTCGAAAGACCGAAATTAAAGCAGGTGTACCCCCGTGCCCGCAGGGCGTCATAGGAGAAATCGTACTCCCCGTGGGAACTTCCGACATTCGCAATCAGTATCCTGTCGTCAAACCCTGCAATGTCACCGAATTTGTCAAGTTCATGATAGCGGTTCGCATGATCCAGCCGGTAAATCTGATTCAGCAGAAGCAGCAGCGCCGCAGCACCAACCGCCACCAGCAGAAATTTCAGAAGAAATTTTCTCAATATCGTCCTGCGCCTCCTAGAACGCCGAGTAGATGAACTCCGTTGCCACTCCCTTTTCCGCAAAAATCAGAATTCCCGCCACAAAAAGAAAATAGAGAGGATACTTCACCCACGGTTTCCACCCCGACGTGGTCAGAATCAGATCTTTTTTCAGCGAAAGATAGTCCGCCGCCGCCAGCAGGACAACCGGGATCATCATCCACACCATTTCCAGATACGCCATATCGAGTGAGATTACGCAGGTCTTAATATAAGTAATGAAATCTTCGATTCCAAACGTGGAGTAGCTGATCACACGCCACGCATCTGCCATCGTATCCGCCCTGAAAAAGATCCATGCAAATGTCACCGCAACGAAGGTCAAAACGGTCTGCAGTGCGCGCAGCAGAGCGGGCGGCTCTTTTTTCTCCGGTATCCGCCCCGCGGACGCCGCGCTCTCCTGTCGTTTCCTGTACGAGGGACGCGGCAGAATCTCCAGCGTCTGATAAAGCCCGTGCAGTCCGCCCCAGACCAGAAATGTCCAGTTGGCTCCGTGCCAGAGTCCGCTCACGAGAAAGGTAATCATCAGATTGACGATATGACGGGCTTTGGAGCAGCGACTCCCGCCGAAAGGAATGTAGATGTAATCGCGCAGCCAGGAAGAGAGCGAGATGTGCCACCGGCTCCAGAATTCCCGGATGGAACGGGCAAAGTACGGACTGTCAAAATTACGCGGCAGTTCGATGCCAAGCAGCTTCGCCATCCCCGTCGCGATATCCGAATATCCGGAAAAATCACAGTAGATCTCAATCGTATACAGAAATGCCGCGACAAGGAGCACCAGTCCGACATAACTCTCCAGATAATCATAGACCTGATTCACCGTAACCGCCAGCGTATCGGCGATCACGATCTTCTTAAAATATCCCCACGCCATGAGCTTAATCCCGTAGGACGCCTGCGCGGCGTCAAAGCTCCGTGGCTTTTTATACTGCGGCAGCAGCTCCCCCGCTCTCCCGATCGGCCCCGACATCAGCGAAGGGAAAAAGGAAACAAACAACGCGTAATAGCCGAAATGCCGCTCTGCCTTGATTTTCCCACGGTATACGTCGGCGAGGTAGCCGATGGTCTGAAAGATATAGAAGGAAATCCCCACCGGCAGCAGAATCTGCAGCGTCGGCACATGGACAGACCAGGAAAACCGCGATGCTGCCGCACTTAGATTTTCCAGAATAAAACCGGTGTACTTAAAGAAAGCCAGTTCCGCCGCGAGAAGGACAATTCCCGCCGCAGCGGCCGTCTTTCTGCCCCGCGCCGTGCCCGCGCCATCGATCAGCCTTCCCACCCCATAGGAGAGGAGCGTCGTCGCCAGCAGAATCACAGCATAGCGCAGATCCAGATTCGCGCAGAACCAGTAACTGAACGCCAGCAGCGCAATCCATCTCCGCTTCGGCGGGCAGAGCCAGTACAAGATAAACACAACGGGAAAAAAAGCGGCAAACGCCAGCGAATTAAACAGCATCCTTACTCTCCTGCCGCAGTCTGTCTGCGGTCGCACTTCTATACTTTACACCACTTTGGCGCGGCGCGCAACGCATAGCTGTTCTCCGTGATCTCCTTATTTTCTTAAGAATTTCAGTAAAAACATGTTCAGATCCCATTAAGATCCCCGCTGCTTACACCGCACTGTAAAAAGTGTGATATACTAAGGTAGCCGTGACACCGCTCCGGCGAAATACAGCTCATCAATGCAATATTTTTCAGAAAACGGAGAATGCTTATGAAAACACAAAAACTGGCAGCCGCTCTGCTCGTCTCTGTATTGGGCGCGGCTATTATTACCGGATGTTCGCTGACCGGCGCCGAATCCGGCAAAGTCTATGTCTCAGAGGAAACCGACACTTCTTCCGCTTCGTCTGCCGGAGCAGCCTCGGCGGAAACCGCCTCATCGTCCGCCGAAGCTGCTTCCTCCGCTGAGGCAGCTTCTGAATCCTCCACCGAAGCTGCCTCCTCTGCGGTCACCTCCGGCGAGGCTTCAGAAACGGCCGGTTCCGCCGTCACCGTCGTGGATCCTTCTCTGCTGAACGAGCCGGAATCTCCCGCAGAAGCCAGTACGCAGGCTTTGGACGATCAGATCACCGCCAAGGACGGCAGCATTATGCAGGTCGTTTTTCTCGGGGACAGCCAGCTCGACAACTTCCGCGACGAGACGGGAATCGCCTATCTGGTCTCACAGTACTGCAACGCCGACGTCTATAACCTTGCAATGGGCGGCACCGCAGCCTCCCTGCTGCCCGGTGAACCGCACGGTGTCGATGAATGGGAGTCCCGCTGCTTTCTCGGAATGGTCTACGCTATCACCGGAAGAGTCGATCCTGAATTTTTCAGTCAGTACCACGCCTATTCGGTATTCCAGTCCTGCGACTTCTCCAAAACGGATATCTTCGTCATCGAATACGGCCTGAACGATTACTTTAACGGGGCGGCCGTCAACAACCCGCAGAATTCTCTGGATCTGGAGACCTACGGAGGAGCCCTTCATGTTGGCATCGACAACCTCAAGAAAGCGTACCCGGATGCCACCTTTATCCTCTGCGGGCCAAATTACGCTCAATTTTTCAAAGGAGATCAGTATCTCGGCGACGGTAATATCCTGAGCAACGGCAAAGCCACTCTGCAGGAATATGCGCAGACGGCAGATCAGCTTGCCACAGAATTCGATATCGCCTACCTCGATGCCTACTGGGGCCTCGGCATCAACTCCTACACCGCCGACCAGTATCTGTCCGACGGCGTTCATCTCACTGCCGAGGGACGACGCAACTATGCACAGATGCTCTCCCGCATCATCCTCCGCTCCCAGGGCTACGAGATTGAGCCGGGCACGAATCTGGATACCCTTGACTGGGACGCACTGATGGCAACGAAAGACACGACAGCAGAGTAACCTGTCAGCATTATCAAAGAATCGCCTAAAATTTTTCATAACAACAAAAAATCCTGCCGCAACCGGTTTACATCACCAATTGCGGCAGGATTTTTTACAGCTGCTATCTTCCCTCCACCACTACGGATTCCTTCCCGTAGAACCGTGCAATCGCCCTGTTCTCCCACGAATCCATCGAGCCTGTGATATCGGAGAAAAACAGCAATTCCGGCTCTGCAGGCAGCGGTTCAAAGATCACCTCACTGACATCAGGATCCTTCAGCTGACTCACCCTCTCCTCATACGCCTCGCCGTATGCCTTCGCTGATCCGTTCATCAGATCCGTCACCGCCGAAGAGGCCGTGTAATAATACGGATCGACATATACGCAGAGCGCGGAAGCGAATATTATAAATACCGCCAGCGCAGCCGTCGCGACAAACGCCGGGTAAGAGAGATTCTTATCTTCTGCCCGCACTCCCCTCTCTTTCTGCCGCTTCTCCAAATATTTCGAGAGCCATCCCAGTGCATAAACCATGCAAAGCGTCATCAGAAGCAGATACTGCATGAAGAAGAGGGCCTGCAGTCGCCCCGCTCCGATATTCCCGATCGCATAGAGAGGCGGCGTCACATTCGCGCTCGTCAGACCGTAGCCAAACAGCAGGGTAAGCAGCGGAAACGGAAACGGAAAATCCGTACTTCGCACCATCTTCCAGATAAACGGAATCATCAGCAGAAAGCCAGCCAGAACCGCCCATGTCGTCCAGTCACTCACACAGTAATCAAAGAAATAGTAGAGAGAAACAAACACCGCTTTAACTGCTCCCATCCCCTGCGTGATCTCCGAGCGGTATGCGTTTCCGGGCGCAAGACAGCTCGCCGCAAATGCCGCCGCAAAACATGCGATCGGTAACAGCAAAGCACGCAGACGAAAGAGCGCTTTCTGACAAATCATCAGGATCACAGCCGACGCCACGACAATCGCGACCGTAAGCGCCGTCATATAGTTGCCGCCCCCTACCATAATTCCGAGAAAGCAGGCCAGCACCAGATCACACCTTCTTTTCCACCGCGCTTTATCATAAACCGCTGAGAGGAGCGTTCCAAGATAGAACAAAGCGATACCATAGAAAAAAGTATAGTTGACTGCTCCGCAGTACCAGTACAACGCTTCATTGCGCCCTACCAAACACTGCACCGTCATAAGCAAAAGTATCATCGTCACACAGCGGCACAAATCCCGCGGCATACCGAGCGCCTTAACAAAAAGAGCACGCAGCATATACATCGTTCCGAATGTCAATGCCCCTAACATGATCCACGGCGTCGCCGCATAGACATGTTCCCCAAAAATTCCCGGCTGAAGCGCCATCATAAAGATCGCCGTAAAATACCCCATCCAGTGCAGGAAATCATCGGCTGCAATGAGCACCGCCTGCCAGAGAACCGCAAACACATTGTGCGTCTACTCCCACACGGCATGGCAGTCCGCCCCGATGGAATAGTCGTCCGCTCCCGCATAATTGTACTGCGCAATCACAAGCAGCGGAATCAGACTCGCAAAATAAAGTACCGTCAGCAGAATGGAAATTCTGTGTACGTTCCAAAAGAGACGCTGATTCTCCACCAATCTGCGAATCACTCCGTCTTCCTGTGCTGTTTTGGGATTCGGACTATTCTGCATCTGTCTGTTTCCTCCATTTCCGCGTTCTATCTTCCTTTAGGTTCGCAACCTTACTTTCATCATCCCGGTGCGTCCATCTCCGCCCGTTATCCCCGGTATGCATTGCACTTCTCAATCACCAACGCCGCCTCATCGTCTGTCATTTCCGGAAACAGCGGCAATGTCGCACAGTGCTCTGCCAACTGCTCCGCATTTGGACAGTCTCCCTTTCGGTAACCGAGAGACGCATAGGCCTCCTGCAGATGACAGGGAACCGGATAATGACGATTACACTCGATCCCGTTCTGTTCCATATAAGCCAGAAAGTGCTCCGGATCCGGCACCTGTACTTCATAGAGATGGTACACCGGCTTCGTATTTGCAGGGTGCATCTGCTTCAGAAACAATGGATTTGTAATCTGCGCGTCATATCTCCTGCCGATCTGTGCGCGCCGTTCATTCCATCCGTCCAGGTAATGCAGGCTCACCGAAAGCACCGCTCCCTGCATCCCCTCCAGACGCATATTGTATCCGACTGTCTCATGGTAGTATCGGACACGGCATCCCTGATTTTTATACACATTAATCCTGTCAATATAAGCGGGATTGTTCGACGTCACCGCACCGCCTTCCCCGAAAGCATAGAGATTTTTGCCCGGATAGAAGCTGAAGCACCCGATCTCCCCCAGCGTCCCCGTCTTTCTCCCTTCAAATTCCGCGCCGGCTGACTGCGCGCAGTCCTCCGCCACAAAGAGTCCCCAGCGCTCCGCAACCGCGGAGACTGCGGCAAAATCAAACGGCTGTCCGTAGAGATGTACGCCGAGAATGCCCTTTGTGCGCGGCGTGATCCTTTTCTGCACGCTCTCCGCATCGATCTCCCATGTGTCCGGCGTACAGTCCGCGAACACCGGCGTCGCCCCCGTGTACGTCACACCCCACGCCGTTGCGATATATGTATTGGCCGGAACGATCACCTCATCTCCGGGCCCGACACCGAGCGCCAGCATCGCCAGCTGCAGGGCGCTCGTCCCGTTATTGACACCTGTCGCAGCCTCCGCCCCCAGATACGCCCGGAATTCCTCATCAAACCGGTCGGCGTACTTACCCCCGGAGAATGCCGTCTCCTCGCAGACTGCTGTGATTGCCGCGAGATACTCCTGCCTGTGCCGTGCAAAATCCCTTGTCAGATCGATTCGTTTGAGCATCGTTTCTACACCTCCCGCCGGTAGATCTCCTCTTCCTCCTGCAGCGTCTTTGCCTCCTTCTCCTCCTGACGGAAGGCCCTTTTCAGCGCCCGGATGCGGGAGAGATAGTTGCGGATTGTCTTCGGCACATTAACTGTCGTATTGTAATCCTCCGTGAAGCGCACCGGCATATCATAAATTTTCACACCTCTTCGCTCCGCGCGAAGCAGCAGCTCAATCATGTAAAACCATCCCGTATCGTCGCTGCACTCGGCGACGAGCGATCTGGCCGTCTCGCTCCGCAGAAATGTAAAGCCACAGATCGCGTCCGACGCTTTCATATGGAAGTTTGCCCTGAGCAGAAAGACAAGTCCCGCAGACGTAATTTTGCGATACCATCTGCGTCCTTCGGTCTTCGATTTTTTGTGAAAACGCGTCGCATTGACGTACTGGAGCTCTGGATTTTTCATAAAAAGCTGGATCGTCCGTCCCAGATTGACAATATCCGTCGAGAGATCGATATCCATCGTCCCCACAATGTCGCAGGTATTCTGCTCCACTCCCGTCCGGAAAGCAATCCCGACGCCGCGCTCCTCGATGCGCAGATATCGCACCACATCCGGGTGACGCCGCTCCAGTTCGCGGGCAATCTGCGGCGTCCCGTCATCCGAACCATTGTCCGCAATCGTGCACTGATACGCAATCCGTCCATACTTTTCACAGTAATGCTCCATATAACGGATGGTCTTTTCAATTCCTGCACGCAGGCGCAGCTGTTCATTCAATACGGGAAAAATAATATTGAGCGTCATTTCCTCTCCTTTTCCGTCAACACTCCGCATACTTCCGGCGCGACGTCTCAATGAACGATTTTCTCCACGCCCGCAATCAGATAGCGCTGACGCTTAAAAATCAGATTCAGCAAAAGCGACAGATATTTCAGCACAATCGTCAGCAGCATAAACACGCCCATAAATCCGAGCGAGAGAAATCCCATCGTCGAAAGCCACCCCTCGACAGGCTGATCCGCTCCGAAATACTCATACAGGATATAGCCCGCCATAAAAATTGTAATGCCAAGAAACAGAGCGCTGACCCAGAGTGATATTTTTTCCAGAATATCGGTGAAATAGATGAAGGAATCTACTGCCAGCGACGCCCGCTCCGTCTGGTTCGTGTGAACCGTCTTCTTCCCCGGTCCCATTGTGCTCCGGTAGATCACCGTATCCGCATTCAATCCGCAGTTGCGGTAGACGGCCTTGCGGTATGGAATATAAGAGCCCAGCGTCTTAACACGATTGATTGCTCGCCGGGAGAGAATCCGGAATGCCTCCGGGCCGATCTTGCCGCCGTCATGACTCACACTGTTATACAGCTCGTAGAAGAGCGCCGAGGTCAGCCTCGGTCTCCCGTCGCTGCATGCCGCCACAATATCGAATCCCTCCAGCATTCTCCGGTAGACGACGTCCAGCACCCCGGGTTCATAGTCAACACACAGATCATCGAACTCATAGACAAAATCCCCAATGGCAAGATCCCGCCCCGCGTTCATCGCCGCCTCCAGTCCCTGAAAATGGCTCATCTGGATGATACTGACCATCTGTCCATCCATCTGATGCTCTGAAAAAAACTCATAAAGCCGCGCCACGCTCGCGTCCGCAGACGCATCGTTGACAAAAATCAGCTCGTACTTCTCAAATCCTTCTGCCAGCGCCTTCGTCACCATCGACAGAAACGCCTCGATCCGAGCCTCGTCGTTGTGCAGATACATGACGGCGGACACGAATTTACTCTCTCTTGGCATAGTCCCCTCACTCCCGTATTTACAGATATTCATCCAGATCATAGACCGTGTTGATCTTACCTGATAAAACACTCACCATCCGCGGTGTCTGAGAGTTCACCCGGATCGCCGTCGGTCTCGAGTCATCCACCTCGGAAGCCTTCAGAATCGGCTTCATGGAAAAGAGCGACCTCTCATAGGTGAAGCAATACTCCTCCTTCATATACTTGCGCGCCAGATGATCCATGTACGGCCACGCGCTCTCCGGCCGGTTCGGGCAGCTGTCGCAGTTGCGCAGGCGCTGCGGCGTGCAGTCTGTTCCCTCCTGACACGGAAACGAGGGGAAACGATCGCGGCAGGTCATATGAGGCGTAAATGCCACCGCCGTGAGCGAGTGATACCCCGTTTTTCCGAAGGGCATAATGGAGAAAAACGGACCGTCCATCACCGTCAGTCCGACATCACGCAGGAACTCCCCGGACCGCGTTAAAATAATTTCACACAGCTCGTACTTGATCTCGAACAGGCGTTTCTGCTGCTCCTCAATTCCCTCCACCATATCGAGAATCTGATTCGCCGAAGCATAGGTCGCATTGAGCAGATACGGAGTCTCAAACTGTCTCCCATCCGAGAGAGAAACCGAAAATGTCTCCGCCTGCCGCAGAATTCTGTCAATCTGCACGCCGCACAGCAGCTCTGCCTTCGGACTGGTTTCCAGTTCCCGCAGCAGCGCATCGTACGTGTACTCCTCGGTCAGAAACGCCCCGTCGCACATTCCCTTCCGGAAAAAGGCAGGGGCGGGCAGCTCCTCGCACCGGATTCCCGCCGCACGGCAGAATGATGCGAACTGCTCCGCATTCGTCCACGAAAACTCCCGGCTCGTCGCGTAGATCTGACGAAACGACTTCTCAATACAAAACGAAAAGTCCTCGCAGAAACGCCGGAAATAACCGGCACTCTTCATTGCTGTCGAGAGACTCCTCGGATAATGATATCCCATATGGACACGCGCCTGATTGATATAGGTCGCACGGCAGAACGGCGCAGGATCACATTCGAGAATCACAACACTCTCGCCTCTGCGCACGCAGAGGCGGGCGGCATAGAGTCCGTACAATCCCGCTCCTATGATAATTTTATCCGGCGTCGTCATTCTCCGCCTCCCGCCTCTTCCCACTGCTCACGCTCCAGCGCACTGATGCTGCTCACGCCGAAGTAATCCTCCATCGCCACATTCGTCCAGTAACCGGGATCCTCCTTAAGATCCCCGTCATACGCCGCGCTGTAGCGATTCTCAAACGCGGGACGCAGCTGCGCCACCGTCACGGCGTCCTCGCCATTTTCCCGCGCCTGTTCGATCAGAGTCTCCCGCTCCCGGCACTCCCGGTAAATGCGCCCGAGATTCGTCCCGCAGTCCACATAGGTAAAAAACAGCTCCAGCAGCAGAACGCCCAGCGCTCCGTACACAGCGGCCCGGACTGCGATTCCTCCGCCCGCCCCGGCTCCTGCCGCCTGGGATTCCGGCATAACGAGGCCGCTGTCCGGCTTCTGCACGCCCCGGCGCTCCATCGCCCCGGATATTGTGGACGCCGCCCCCCGCTCCGTTTCGCAGACATCCCGCAGCCCCTGGATACAGGCAATCAGCAGGAAAATCCCCGCCCCGAAGAAGGCTCTCGCCTGTGTCTCGGCAGTCAGGATCAGCGCATAGGAGGTTGCCAGAAAAAGAAACGCGTACAGTCCCTGCCTCCGGAGAGCGCGCAGCGGCCGGCGCTGCAGCAGAGCGATCACCGCAGTCACGACCAGAACGCCCAGCAGCACCTCAAACTGATCCCTGAGATTCAGCGTCACCTTCTGCACTCTGGCAATCATACCGATCAGCCCTGTGTAATTCTCCTCGGAGAATGACGCCCGGATCGCGTTGCCCGGCGCGGATACCATGATCAGCAGACCGGTCAGATTTCCGGCCGCCGCCGTCGCCAGGAACCATGGGAATCTCGCCCCGCACAGCCCCTGCGCCGTCCGCTTCCTTTCCGCTGTTTTGCCCTCCGGATACACCGCCTTTCTGCGGCCGTACAACGCCTGTCCCAACAGTACCAGTACGAACAGGAGCGAGCCGCCGGACGTGTTCTCATTGCACCAGCCTGCGATCACCCCGAAGAAAAAGAAGCCGACGGCCACCGCCGCATCGCGCCATGATCTGCTCCCCGCAGCCTCTCCGGACTTTCGCTCTGCCATACCGCACCGGGGTCCGCCTGCACTCCCGCTCTCCTTCCCGCAGCGCCTCCGCAGCGCCGTCATAAACGAAAGAATAATCGTCGTTCCCCAGAGGTAATTGCACGCTCCGGTCTCCCAGAGCACCGTCTGCGCAAAGTCAACCGCAAAGAGCCACAGCCCCGCCTGCACCAGCAGCCAGACAAAGCAGTCGTAAGCGCCGCGCCCTTCGATATTGTCATAGATCAAATAGGAAAGAAGGAGAAACACAAGACTGTTCGCCACCTTGAACAACGCAGTCGGTGCGAGCAGAAAGCAGCGCAGAATCATATGAACGACAGACCGGCCGTTCCATGTCAGATACTGGTTTCTCTCCTGCAGGATCAGATCCCAGAGAGAGTCCGCTCCCCGCACCTGCGCGCCGTAGCTGAAATCATCCATCATCATCGGCGTCAGTAAATTAAAAAAGAGAATCATCAGAAAGGAGAGCGCTACCAGAAGATAAAATCCTCTCCGCCTCCACACCGTTGTTCTCTCAGACTGCGTCAACTGGTTCATTCCTTCCTCCATGACAGGATACGCCGCCCGGTTCATCTCCGGCGTTCCACAATCAGCATGTTTTTCCACGCTCTCATCCAAAGCAGCCTTTCGGCATGACACCTCAGTCCACCTCTTACGCCCGTCGTTTTTCGTACAGAATCATTAAACTGTTTCCGATTTACTTTACCATTTTTTCCGCAGCACCGCAACGCGGACCGTGTGGCTTTACCGCAATGGAATTTGTCGCAGCTGTGCTATTTCCACACAAAATCTCCTGCCGCCGTCTTCTGGTTCTGCGTCTGCTCTGTTTCCGCGCGCGGTATCTCCACCGCCATCTGACGGTTCTACGCCTTTACTGCGCCTTTGCCGCGGCATCTGCTCTGTTTCCGCGCGCCAATCTCCTGCCGCTACGCCGCATCCTCCCGCAGTTTCGCCTTGCCGCTTCTTCCGCCGCTCATGCGCTGTGCCAGCATTCCGCTAAAAAGCAGGTAACAGACGAGATTGAAGGCCGCCAGCACCACGAACGGCAGAGGCGTGAAGTCATACAGATAATTGCAGTACACTTCAATCGCCATCAGATTCATCCCGAAGGCCATCCAGATCTTCTTTCTCTCAAACAGGAAGAGATAGACGGTCAGCAACACCATCACCGGATAATCGTAGCGGTCGTGCATGGCGGGCAGGAACATCACGCATGTCCACTGAAACCAGACGGCCAGACCAAGAATCTCCCGCCCCCCGATATTCCGTTTATGCCGGAACAGATAATACGCCGCGCAGACCATCACCGCAAAAGTAAACAGAATCGCCGGCCGCGAATACGTCGCGTAATCCGTCAGGGCGAACTGATACACATTCGGATAATTGAACGTCATGCGGTGAAACGCGCTCGTCTGACGGAAATATACCGTATACGTCTCAACGATATCGCGCCCCGCCAGCACTGAAGGCAGTCCCGCGATGAAATAAATCACCGGTATCCACAGAAACTTCGCAATGCTGAACCGTTTTCCACAAATATACAGCACCAGATAGAGCGGAAGGAGGAAAATAACCTGCAGCTTGATCGTGAACGCAATCCCAAACCAGATAAACGCCGCATTCCACCTCTCTTTGACCAGATAATAGAGACTGATCATGCAGAAACACGCATAGATCCCCTCGCACTGCTTCCAGAGGGCGCTGTTCATCCAGACCACCGGCAGAAACGCGACGAGAACGGAGACGAAGGCCGCTTTTTGAACCATCGCCTCCCTCTCCTCCTGCGGCAGAATCATCGTCACCGAGGTCGGTCCGTCCTTTTCTGCACCGTGCGCCATCGCGTACTCCTTCGGGAAATGCGCCCGCATCTTTTCCTGCCACAGCAGAGTGTAAGCGGTCAGCCCCGCAAACAGCGCCAGCACATAATCCGCAACGCCGCTCGAAAATGCAATGCAGTCATACTCCGCAAAAGGCAGCACCGCGAACAGCGCCAGCAGCAGATTATACGGAGTAAAATACAGCCCCAGCCCGATCCTGAGCCCTCCCGCGAGCCCGTTTTCCCGGAACGAGGTAATACACTTGACAAAAGAAGTGTAATCGTAGGAGACCGTCGTATCCGCCAGGGACATCCGGATCAGAACCGAAATCCAGATCAGAACCGCCACTGCGATCCAGAAAAAATGGCGTTCCAGAAAACGCCTGATACTCTGCTCTGTTTTGCTCACTGTTTCCTCCCTTCGAATCCCATTTCAAATCCCATCTTTAACCCCAGTTCCAATCCCTTTTCGAATCTTATTTCTGACCCCGATTCTAATCCCGAATCTGAACTCAGTTCCGGGACGCTTCCCCGCGGCGGGGCGCTCATTCCCTTCAGACCGCCTTTACTCCTGCGCGTTGTCACTGCTCCCGCGCCCGGTCGCAACCGAAAAGCGCGACAACAGCACCTCGCGGACGAAATCCGCCAGTTTCGGGCAGCGCTCGTGCAGCCAGAGAAACGCTGTCATCTGCAGCGGATTCGTAATCTTTTCCCGCGTGCGGTTCACATACCAGCCGTGAACCTGACTGCGAAGCTGCGGCAGCGGCATTCCTTCCGGTGACGGGACATCCTCGCTCTTATCACCGCACTCCGCTTCTCCGGTCTCTTCCGAACGCCGCCTTTCACCGGCACTTTCTTCCGCGTATCCGCCACTGACGGACTGCCTCTGTCCTGCGGACGCTTCCTTCATTGCGCGCCGCAGCTCCCGGACAGCCAGTTCGGTCAGCAGGGGCTTGATCTCCTCCACCGATTCCGGCACCGTCGGATGCCAGTCAATCTCTCCGAAACGGTCCGGTGTGTAGAGTCTGACATACTTGTCGAGCCACGCGTAGCGGTCGTCGAAGTAATCCCGCACCATAATGACCGGAATCCCCATTCCCAGACAAGGACTGCCGCAGTGAAGGCGCGACGTCACGACAAGCGCCGCCTCATCCCGGTACCGCTCCAGTCTCTCCCGTGAAATCCGCTCCAGTCTTGGCAGTTCCCGCTCGTCCGGCTCCTGCGTCCGGATCGGCATCTCCTGCGTCAGTTCCACCGTTCTGCCGCGGTATTCCTCCGGCAGATACTCTTTGATTCTCTCCGGCACATCGACCAGGAAAATTTTCGTGCGCCGCTTCCGCGCCGCCTCGCTCTCGTCGCGCCCCGGCAGGGTGATCGTCAGGCAGCCCGAGAGATAAGCGTCGATTCCCTTTTTCACCATGCGCTCATACGTCGCCTCGTCCCGGCATCCCACCGGGGCAAAGCGGCGGTATGTCTCCAGCATCTCTTTCCGGTAAAAAAGATCCGTCACGCAGTTATATCCGATATAGACAGGACGGATTTTCGGCGAGAGCGGATAGATCTGTGCCCCCACAATCATGCCGAACCACCCTTCCATCGGCAGGATCACCTCTTCCCCGTCGTAGGTGGTCAGATCGTTCTTTTTGATGCTGACAATCTCCTCCCGTGGCACGCCCATCTGTTCATAGATATGATCAATCGCAAAGGTCTGGTAATAATCCCCGAGATTCACGAACTGTCTCGCCTGCAGCTGCTTTCTGTTATTGCCGTAGATTATTCTCGCGTATTTCATAGTTAATCCTCATTCCGGAACGACGCAAATTTCAGCCTTTTGTCTGCCATGTATAGCAAAATCTTTGATTTTGCATTGTGATTTTTGACGCTCCGGCACAAATCTTTTCTCACTGCCGCCCACACATCTGTCTCCGGTACACCCTTCCGAACAGTGCGGTCAGCAGCAATGCGATCAGCACCATCAGCCCCGTATAAGCCGCCACCGCTCCGTAAATCCCCGCCCGCTCCACCATTTCCGGCACGAAATACAGCGCCAGCGCCGCTGCCGCCGCATAGATGACCGGAATCGCCTTCTGCGAGCGCGTGATCGTCAGTACCGCGCACAGGAAACCATTGTACGCCAACACCGCACCGCCCGCAAGAATCACCATCAGCTCCGCATGAAGAGCACTCAGATCCGTCGCGTACAGCGCGGAGAGCACCGGTATTCCCATCACCCACGCCCCGGCCAGCACCAGACACGAAATCACGCCCAGCCCGGCAAGAATACGGAAAAACAGTCGCCGGAACGCCTCCTTTTCTTTTCCATTCCATGTCAGCGTCATTCTCACCAACACCGGCTGGTACAGAAACAGGTTGAGCAGTCCGATCACAAAGACCGGCATCGCGATAAAATTATACTGCGCCTGCGCCGTCTCATCCATCAGGGAATCAATCGCGTATTTCGGAGAATTTGTCAGATAAAACGAGAGAAAATTGGTCGCACAGACCGGAAAACACGCGATAAAGAGCTTTCTGATCTGCGCCGGGCACGCGCCGCGCGCCGGCAAAGCGAGCGCGCCTCGGACGAGCCACAGTCCCAGCCCGGAGGTCAGCGCTGCGGCAGCGCCAGCCAGAACTGTCGCAAGACGCAGATCCCCCGTTCCCCCCAGCACGCCCAGCATCACCGCCATCGTCACCAGCAGCCGCGCCGTGACCACCTTCCCCGCCAGATCGAGCCTGCCCCTTTGCTGCAGCCGTCCGTCGAAGACCTCCTCCAGCACATCCACCGTTTTCAGCAGGCACATCGCCAGCACGACCTGTGCCTTGTACGGCGTGTACCCCTTTCCTTCCAGACAGTAAACGTAATATCCCAGCGCCGCCACTGCCATCAGTCCTGCCGTGCAGAGACGGTGCACCAGATAATCAAAGAAGGAGCATTCCTCCCCGACATCCGAGACCTGATAGTTGCGGACGCCGTAATTTCCCAGATTCAGCAGCAGATTTCCCGTCGCAAACGCAATCGAAAAGATCCCGGCCGCATACAGACCGCTCATCCGCGTGATCACCATGAGCAGGAACACCGACTGCGCCGCGTTCAGAAGCCCCGCTGCGGAGTTCCACAGATAACTCGCTCTGCTTTCTCCGGCGGCTGTCTCCCTTTTATTTGATTTGCGCTTCCGAATACGCGCCATTCGCTTCCTCCCCGCCGGAACGCCCTTTGTCCCGATCGTCCCGGGTAAAATTGATTCTCTCCTCTTCAATCACGAGAGGCCGGTTCATCACCCGCTTGTTAATGCTCAGAATATGCTCGCCCAGCAGCCCGATCAGAAAGATCTGCACCGAACTGAACACGCAGACCGCCAGCAGAACCGGAATCATGCCGGCCGGAAAGCGATTCCAGAAGAGGAGCTTTAAGATCAGATAGACCAGCGCCACAATCAGACTGATCACCGAGAGGACACTTCCCGCCATGCCCGCAAACCGCAGTCCTGTCTTGGTATAAGAGGTAAAACTCAGCATCATGCCGTCGTAGAGCGTCCCCCAGTTGTTGTGCGTCTTGCCCGCGCGGCGCTTCTGCTGGTCGTATTCCACCTGTGTGCGCCTGTATCCCAGTTCCGCGACGATGCCCCGCAGAAACGGCGTCGGATCATGCAGATCCCGGAGAACCTGGACAAAACTGCGGTCATACAGTCCGTCTCCCGTGAAATGCTCAATCTGATCGACATTCGACATTTTCTTGATGAGCTTGTAGTAACAGCTTCGCAGGAAACGGATAACCCGTCCCTCCTCGCTCTGGGTCTTGACCGCGCATACGATACGGTATCCCTCCTCCCACTTGGCCACCAGCTCCGGAATGAGTTCCGGGGGCGTCTGGAAATCGCAGGCGAGACAAATCGTACAGTCTCCGCTTGTCTGGCAGATTCCATAATAGGGAGAGCTGAACTGACCGAAATTCTTGGCGTTAAAGATCGCTTTGACCCGCGGATTGTTCGCGCAGATCCCGCGCAGCAGCGGTCTCGTGTGATCCGTCGAATCATTGTCAATAAAGACGAGCTCGTACTCATACTGCGGCAGCTCCTCTCTGAAAATCCGATCGATCGCCGCGCTCATCGGCCCGACATTCTCCTCCTCGTTATAACAGGGAATCAGAATGCTGACTGTTTTTCCGTTTTTGGTACTCTGTGACATAATTCCTCCCTATCGTGGCGCTGCGCACTCCCCGGCTTTGGCGGTCCGCACCGTCCGCCGTGCCGCCTGCTGCCGGGATCATGTGGCCGTAGCGTTCCGCGCTATGATCTCCCAGTATCCGGCAACAGTGCGACGCCTCCGTTCCCCTCCTGTCTCATCGCCGCAATCGTCCGCCGGATTCCCTCGCGGAATTCGGTCTTCGGCATAAATCCCGTATCCGCCGTCAGTGCGCTCAGATCCGCCTGCAGGCGCATCACCTGTCCCGGTGCATAAGCAAGCCTGCCGAACCCGATTTCCCCCTGATAACCTGTTTCCTGCGCAATGATCCGGATATATTCGGAAAGCAGCCTTGCCTCGCCGCCCCCGAGACAGTAAACCGCCCCGTCTCTTCCTTTCTGCGCCGCCAGCAGAAATGCTCTGGCCGCATCGCCGCTGTAGAGATAATCCCAGAGTTGTCCGCCCGGCGTAAACGCAGTCTCCTCTCCCGCCATCATGGCACGGATCGCCGAAGAAATCAGCGTTTTCTCCCCGTCGTGCGGCCCGTAGACGCTCAGCACCCGCACCCAGATATGGCGCAGCCCGAGAGAAGCGGCGAGCCGCCTCGTCATCTGTCCGGCACAGAGCTTGGCCATCCCGTACCCGTTCTCCGGAAAAGCAGGTGTTTCAGGCCGCAGCACTCCATCGGTTCTCCCGTACTCCGCCTGCGAACCGGCTCCCACAAAAGCGCGGCAGCCCAGCGCCTTCGCCAGACGCACCGCCTCCAGTGACGCCGCGATGTTCTCCGTCTGGAGAGCCATGTCGTCGCGCGCCGTCCCGAATGTTCCACGCCATGCCAGATGGAAAAAGAAGTCGTAATTGCTCCCGCCCATCTCTCCCCGCCGCAGCGCCCCGTACTCCTCCAGCCCTGCCTCCTGCACCGTCAGAAGCGGGTGCGGTGGAATCGCCGCCGCGCGCACGGAGCCGGGATGCACGAGAGCCAGCACCTCCATCTCTTCGTCAAGGCATTTCTGCAGAAGCGCCCGTCCGATGACTCCTGTCGCTCCCGTGATCACCGCGCGCGGGCGCGGCCTGTTCTGTTTCGTCATATCGTTCCTTCCTGCCCGCTCATCTGCCACTCCTCTTCTGTGCAGTTTTATCCCGGCCGCCGCTCGTCTTCTGCATAGTTTTGCCTCAGCTGCCGCTCGTCTGCGTCGCCGCGGTCCGTCGCCGCAGTCAACGCCGTACACAGCCGGTTCCTGTCCTGCGGCCGCGAAAATACTTTCCCGTCCCGCCTGTCACCGGGACGAAATCTCCATATTCTCCCGCACCTCCTCCGGCGGCAGGAACGGCGCGAGATCCTCCAGCGGAGGGCTCACCAGCGAGCCGTCCGGCAGACGCTTCGTCGCTGACTTCGGTTCGAAGTTCTGCACCGTATCGCAGAAGATTTCACAGAACACTGCCCCGTCCGATGCCAGCGCCTCGTCCACCGCCTCTTTCATCTGCGCATTGCTGTGCGCGGACAGATAGCGATAGCCGAATGCCCTTGCCACTTTTTCGAACTCCGGGAAGGAGAGATCCTCGCTCTCCGGTCCGATGCCGACCTTGCTGTGTCCGTGAAACAGGTTGTTCTGCGTCTGCCGGATCGAATGGTATCCCGCGTTGTTGATCAGGAAGATCCGCAGCGGCAGCCGGTTCGTCAGCACCGTCTGCAGTTCCTGCAGATTCATCATGACCGATCCGTCGCCCTCGATACAGACCGTCTCCTTCCTCCCCGCGGCGATACACGCGCCGATGGCGGCGGGCAGACCGTAGCCCATGCTGGCGATCGCACTGTTGACCAGAAACCGCGACCCCTTCCCTATCTTATAGTTCTGGCTGCCAACCACACAGGCGCTCCCGTTGCTGACTACCGTCAGACTCCCATCCGGCAGCCGTCTGCTCAGATAATCGATAAAGGCATAGACATTCGCCGTCCGCCCGTTCTCCTCCCAGTGCCGCGGCAACGTCACCGGATACCTCTCCTTCCATCTGCGGCAGGCCTCCTGCCACGCGTCGCCGCGCCAGACAACACCTGCCGGAGACTGCACCACTTCCTGCTCTGCCGGATTTTCCGCCGATTTCCGTACCGCGCTCTGCTCTGCCGGACTATATGCCACAGTCCTCTTCGCCGCCGACCGTACCGCGCTCTGTGCACTGCCGGACTCTGCGCACTCCCGGGCGCAGTCGTTCAGCTTCTCCAGAAACTCCTTTGCGTCGGCGCAGACCGGCAGATCCACGTGCACCGTCGTCTTGCGCAGTTCCGCCGGATCGATGTCCACCATAATCACCCTTGCCCGGGGCGCCCACTCCTTAAAATTATAGCCCACCTGCCGGATCGAGAGCCGGTTGCCGACGGCGAGAATCAGATCCGCATTCTGCACCGCGAAGTTGCCCGGCCGGTCTCCCATGTTGCCGCCGCGCCCCGTATAATACGGATTTCCGCTCTCTATCAGATCAATCGAATCCCAGCCCGTCACCACCGGAATCCCGAGCAGCCTCACCGTTTCCGCAAAAGCTCCGCAGCCGCCGGAGAGGCGGATTCCGTTTCCCGCATAGAATACCGGTCTCTTCGCCATGCGCAGCTGCAGCAGAACCGCCCGCACCACCGACTCCGATACGGGCTGCGGTTCCGTGCTCCGCGTTTCCGCCGCCTGCTCCTGTGCGCCGTTTCCGCCCCGTGTTCCCGCCTGCTCCTGCAGGCCGTTTCCGCCCTGTACTGCCGCCGCTTCCTGCGCCGGGTCATAACCGGCAAGTTCCTCCGTCTCGATGGTCATTCCCTGAAAATTAACCGGAATGTCGATCCAGACCGGACCTTTCCTCCCGCTCATCATCAGGTGCCACGCCCGCTCGAGCTGATAACGGATCTCCGTCGGATCCTCCGTCATCACCGCATATTTCGTCATGCAGGCCGCCGCCTTCGTGATATCGAGTTCCTGATCCCCGAGGGCCCGCAGCGGATATCCGTCCGTAAACTGCTCCATATAGCGCGCGGTCGTATCATAGCGCACCTGCCCGGAAACGACGAACATCGGCACCGAATCGAGATACGCTCCCGCCACTCCGGTCAGCGCATTCGTCCCGCCCGGTCCCGTCGTCACGCAGACGAGCGCGGGGCGGTTCTCCACGCGGGCATACCCGTCCGCCGCCATCGCACAGGCCTGCTCGTGGTGCTGATACGTACAGCGCAGCCCTTCTTTATGACCGAACGCGTCGTTTAGGTGCATGGCGCCGCCGCCCACCACCGTAAAACAATCGGTGATCCCTCTCTCTACCAGAAAATCCGCTACATAATCCGCCAGTCTCTGCTTCATGTTCCCTCCATACCGCCCTGCCGGGTTTTTCCACCCGTTTCAGCGACGATCAGCACTGCGCACGGCTCAATTTCTCCGAACCGCCCCGTGAATACTCTTTGCCCTGCTGCGGCGGACGCGTCCCCGTTCCCCGCAGCGCGGTCTCTGCTCACTCTCCGCGCAGCGCCCCGTGAATGGTCTGCGCCATGTAGGACAGCTTCTCCTGCGTCATTCCGGGATATACGCCGATCCAAAAGGTACGCTCCATCACCTCATCTGTCTGCGTGAGCGTTCCCGCCACGCGGTAGGCCTCCGTTTCCCGGATGGTGTCGAAGCAGGGGTGCTTGATCAGATTGCCGGAGAACAGGAGTCTCGTCTGAATCCCCCTCTCTTCCAGAAAACGCGTGACCTCATTGCGTGTGCACCCAATCCCCTCCCGAACCGTAATAACAAACCCGAACCACGACGGTTCGCTCCCCGGCGCGGGCTCCGGCAGGATCAGCACGTCCTCCAGATCTGCCAGTGCATTCCTCAGATACGCCCAGTTTTCCCGTCTCTTCCGGATAAATTCCGGGAATTTCTTCAGCTGCTCGCCGCCGATGGCCGCCTGCAGATCCGTCACCTTCAGGTTGTAGCCAAAATGACTGTACACATACTTGTGATCGTATCCCTGCGGCAGCTCACCGAACTGTCCGTCAAAACGGTGCCCGCAGAAATTATCCCGTCCGGACGGACAGATACAGTCGCGCCCCCAGTCCCGATACGAGAGAATCAGGCGATGCAGCAGCGGATCGCTCGTATAGACACAGCCTCCCTCTCCCATCGTCATGTGATGCGGCGGATAGAACGAGCTTGTGCCGATATCGCCCCACACGCCTGTATACCTCGTCTCTTCCCCTATTGTATAGCGGGAGCCCAGCGCATCGCAGTTGTCCTCCACGAGCCAGAGCCCGTACCTGTCGCAGAATGCCCGCACTGCAGCAAGATCAAAGGGATTGCCGAGGGTATGGGCGAGGATCACCGCCTTCGTCCTGTCGCTTCGCGCCTCCTCGAGACGCGTCACATCGATATTGTACTGCGGAACCGTCACATCCACGAACACCGGCACCGCCCCGTACTGCAGAATCGGGGCGACTGTCGTCGGGAAACCGCAGGCCACGGTAATCACCTCGTCTCCCTTCCGGATCTGTCTCTCACCCAGCTCCGGGGCTGTCAGCACGGAAAAGGCGATCAGATTCGCCGAAGAACCGCTGTTGACCAGATGCGCCCACCGCGCGCCGATCCATGCGGCGAACGAGCTCTCGAACGCCTCCGCAAACCGCCCCGTCGTCAGCCAGAAATCAAGTGCCGCGTCCGTCAGCGCACACATCTCCTTCTCATCGTACACGCGGCCTGCATAGGAGATCCTCTCTCCCGGCGCAAACGCCCTGTTCTGCTCCGGCTCTTTGAAATCGTGATAGTACGCCGCCACCATCTCTTTGATCTTTTCCCGCGCCTCGCTCTCGCTGTTCCAGTTTCCCTGCATGACCAAACCACCTTTTTGCCTTACTTACACTTACCTATATATTCTTAATATCTTAAATTCTTATGCCTTAATTACCTATAGATTCTTATATCTCATATTCTTATTTCTTATATCTCAATCCCGTCTGCGCCCCTGCCGCGCGGCAGGCGTCCTCCACCGGCCGTTCCGGGTGCTTCCGGGATCTCCGACCTCTCACGCCAGGCTCCGGAACTCTCCGATCTGTCTCTCCATCACCGCGCTGCAGTCGCCGCCCTCCAGATAGACGCGGCTCCACTCGCATACCCTCTCCATACACTCCTGTATGTGCCAGCGCGGCTGCCAGCCGAACACGCTTTTGATCAGCGAACAGTCCAGCTTCAAAAAAGAGGCCTCATGCGGCGCGCCCTGCTCCGCACGACTCTCCCAGCGCGCGCCCTCGCCGTAGCAGCGGCAGAAAAGTTCCACCAGCTCCCCCGTCGTCACGCAGTCGCAGTCGTCCGGCCCCACATTGTAAGCCCCCGCCAGGGAAATGCCCGAATGTCCGGCCGCCCCGGAGCAGCTCTCCTGCGCCCCGCTCCGGGCTGCCGCGCTCCCGCAGAACGTCTCAGCCTGCGTCCCGCTCCGAACTTCCGCGCTCCCGCAGAGCATCTCAGCCTGCCGCGCCTGCGCCGCCGCAATCATCAGATAGCAGTACAGCGGTTCCAGCACATGCTGGTACGGTCTCGTGCTGTACGGATTGCGCACCGCAATCGTCTCGCCGCGGGAGACGGCGCGCACACAATCCGGAATGATCCGGTCCGCCGCGAAATCCCCGCCTCCGATCACATTGCCCGCCCGCGCCGTGGAAACCGGCACCGTCTCCCGCCCCGCAGCGTCCGTAAAAAAGCTTCTGCGGTAGCTGTGCGTCACCAGTTCCGAACAGGATTTGCTGTTGCTGTAGGGATCATAGCCGTCCAGCGGATCGCTCTCCCGATAGCCCCACGCCCACTCTCTGTTCTCATAGACTTTGTCCGTCGTCACATTGAGCACCGATCGCACCGTATCACACCGACGCACCGCCTCCAGCAGATGCACCGTTCCCATCACGTTCGTCTCATAAGTATACGCCGGGCTGCGGTAGCTCTCCCGGACGATCGGCTGCGCCGCCAGATGAAAGACGACCTCCGGCCGCGCCTCTCTCATAGCATGCAGAAGCGTCTCCTGATCCCGCACATCTCCCGTGACGGAGCGGATTTTCTTCCTCATCCCCGTTATCGCGAAAAGCGACGGATCCGTCGGCGGCTCCAGCGCATAGCCCGTCACCTCCGCGCCCGCCTGCAGCAGCATCTGACAGAGCCACGTTCCTTTAAAACCGGTATGTCCGGTAAGGAATACTCTTTTTCCCTGATAGAACCGAAATACCTCCTGTGCGTCCATCCAGCCGCCTCCTTCTCTTTCTGTCATCCCTGCACCCGCGCCGGAGCGCGGTTCCCGGCAATCGAAAAGGCGCCGCGGTCTCCCGTGCGCCTCTCCCCCTGCGGCGGGAAAGAACTACGCTATTGTACCACAGCCCTTTTTCCCCCGCCACTTATGATTTTCTGTAGATGCGCGGCCCCTTCGCACACCTCTTCTCTGCTGCCGCCCATCATCCGGTTCTGCTCCGGTCGGTCAGCCTCCATTGAACACATGCTGATTCAGACGCTCGAACGCCTCCTGCACCCTCGCAAACGGGAGCGCCAGGTTCATCCGGACCGAGGTCGGCCCGTGGAACATCCTGCCGTCCTGCCACGCTACGCCCACGTCCCAGCCCGCTTTCTCCACCTCGTCGATCGTCCTGCCGTGCGCCCGGCACCACTCCCCGCAGTCGACGAACATCATATACGTCCCCTCCGGCTTACTGACGCTCACTCCTTCGAAGTGGTTCGCAATATAATCGCAGGCATAATTGATATTCCCGCTGAGCACCTGGCAGAGCTCGTCCACCCACTCCTCACCCTCCGGACTGTACGCGCCGATCAGCGCGTGCATCGAGAGCACGTTCATGCTGTTGTAGTGCGGCTTGGAACTCTTGGCGCGGACGCGGTCCCGCAGCATCGGGTTATAAATGATGTGATAGCTGCCCACCAGCCCTGCCAGATTGAACGTCTTGCTCGGTGCGTACAGCGCCACTGTGCGGCTGCGGGCGTCCTCGCTGACGGACTGCGTCGGAATGTGCCGGTGTCCGTTTAACAGGATGTCCGACCAGATCTCATCGGAAATCACCACGCAGTCGTTCTTCCGGTAAATCTCCATCGCCCGCTCGATCTCCCACCGCTCCCACACGCGGCCGCAGGGATTGTGAGGGCTGCAGAAAATCGCGACGTGGATTCTGTTCTCTCTGAGTTTGGCGTCCATGTCCTCGTAGTCCATCCGCCAGACTCCTTTTTCATCCCTGACCAGCGGACTGTGGACGATCCGGTAGCCGTTGTTCTCCACCGCCCCTGTAAATCCGATATACGTCGGGGAGTGCAGCAGCACCGCGTCCCCGGGTGCTGCGAAGCTGGTCAGCGCCGAGATCACGCCGCCCAGCACACCGTTCTCATAGCCGATGCACGCCGCGTCCAGCCCCGTCACGCCGTTTCTCTTCTCCTGCCAGCGCACAATGGCGTCGTAGTAGGCGGGCGACGTTTCGAAATATCCGAACGCCGGATGCGCGATGCGCGCGGCGATCGCCGCCGGAATCGACGGCGCCGTGGGGAAATTCATGTCGGCCACCCACATCGGAATCGCGTCAAAGCCCTCCTTCGGTGCTCCCGGCGCAGTTCCCTTTCCCAGTCCGTCCACCGCGATCGCATCCTTGCCGCGGCGATCCAGAATCGAAGTAAAATCGTATTTCATATCTATCATCCGCCTTTCTGCGAAAGCTGCCAATACGTCATGAAACACTTACCTGCTTCAAACTTCTCTACTCCTCGTAAAACGTGTATTCCGGCGCGGCATCCCCGTACGTCAGATACCGGATCTCCTCCTCCCGGAGCTCGCTCACATGCATGGCGGGCTTTGCCAACGGCAGGCATTTCCCTTTCCTCAGGAACACCAGCACCTCGTTCAGGCGTGCCGGGACATAGTGATCACCCGCTCCCAGCTCTTCCTCGTCGTAATCGTCCCAGCCTCTGAACCGCAGCAGCTTCATCTCCTCCGGCAGATAGACATACCGCCCCGCCGCATTCTGCACATAGACCGGCGCAATCATGATGCTCTCTCCCACCAGAACCTGATCCTCAATGCCTCTGGCCCGCTCATCCTGCGGGTAGGCAAACAGGAGCGGCTCGATATACATTCCGTTCTTCTCAGCCGCCTTCCGGAACTCGCTGTACAGATACGGCACCAGCGCATACCGCAGCTCGATCAGCCGGCGGAAATCCTGCGTCCTCTCAAACTGATAGAACTCCTGCCGCCGCGTTCCCATCGCCGCGTGATTTCGAAACAGCGGGGTAAACAGACTCACGCCCAGCCAGCGCATCGCCAGATCCTCCGTGCAGTCCGCCGAGAATCCGCCTGTGTCCGCGCCGCTGTACAGGAAACCGCACATATTCAGGGCCGGAAGCTGCTGCAGGTTCAGGAGAATATGACTCCACCACGACCGGTTATCCCCCGTCCAGATCCCGCCGTAGCGGTGCATTCCGATATAAGATGAACGGGAAAACATCAGGATCTTTTTATCCGGGGAGAGCCTCTCAAACGCCTCGCCCGCCGCTCTCGTCATGTTGTATCCAAAGAGATTGTGCACCTTGTCGTGGCGCACCTTTTTCCCGTGGCAGTCGTGATAAAAGCGCCGGTAATCCTCCGGGTTGTTGTCCAGCGTCCCGACAAGGCCTTTAAACTCGAAGAAGGACTGAATATCAAGATTCTTTCCCTTGTAGTCCTCTATTTGCTCAAACACCTCGTTCAGATGATCCTCGGTGTAGAAGATCGCGGGCTCGTTCATATCGTTCCAGAAGCCGTCAATTCCCTGATCAAGCAGGAAGCTGTACCAGTTTCCGAACCACTCCCGCACCTCGGGCCGCAGGAAATCCGGGAAATGCACTCTGCCCGGCCAGACCGCCGCGACGAGATCTGTCCCGTCCTCCTTTTTGCAGAAATAGCCCTTCTCCTTTCCCTCCTCATAGACCGGATAACCCTCCTCGATCTTGACGCCCGCGTCGATAATCGGAATCAGGTGAATACCTCTCTCCTTCATCTCCCGTACAAAATCGGAAAATTCCGGGAATTTCTCCGGATCCACGGTGAAATCCTTGTACCTCTCCATGTAATCGATATCGAGATAGATGCTGTCCAGCGGAACTCCCGCCTCCTGATAGCGGTCCGCCACCTCGCGCACCTCATCCTCCGTCATATAGCTCCAGCGGCTCTGCCCGAATCCGAACGCCCACTTCGGCGGAATATAGCTGGGCCCGATCAGCTCCCGGAATTCCCTGACGATCTCCCGGCAGTCCTCTCCCGTGACCAGATAGAGCTCCGCGTCGAAATCCTCCAGCGCGATCCGCATCTCCCCCTGCTTCGTGTAGCCGATATCAAACGTCACCAGCCCCGGCGTGTCCACATACAGTCCGTAGGAGCGCTCCTTCGACGTCACCAGCAGGAAATTCTGCGCGGCATAGAGCGAATGCTTTTCCTCCAGATGATAAGGATCGTCGCTGCAGTTGCTCTGGTAGAGCCATCCCCTCTTGTTCATTCCCCTGACCGTCTCCCCGAGACCGTAGACGATATCTCCGTCCCCCAGCGCAAAAGAAAGCGCCTTGTCCGCGGCAAGAACCTTCGTTCCCGGCACGGCCTGCGCGAGCTTCTCCTGAATTCTGCCCGGCTCCGTCTCTTCCACAGCCACCTGCCGCACAACGGATTCCGTCTCGATAGGGCTGCCGATTCTGAAATGTCTGATCATAGCCTGTCCTCCTTACTGTATGTATTGGTCTGTATCTGTCTGATGCCGGAGCGTCTGCCTGTCGGATTCTTTTCCGGAGCGCCCGCAGCCTAATCCGGCATCCCTCCTGTCTCTTTCCTATTTACTATAATCAGAGAATCTTCCAAAATCAAGAGAGGGAAGAATCGTCAAAAAATATTCCTTTCCATTGCCAGTTTTCCCGAATCGTCCTACTATAAGAATGGTTAGCATGGTGACTGCTTCACAGTCCTGTTTCAGAAAGGAGTCTTCCTCTATGGATATCACTTTATATGACGCTATTACACGCCGTAAATCTGTTCGAAAGTACACCAATCAGCCGCTCTCACCGGACACGCTTGCCCGAATCGATCAGGCCATCGCTTCTTTTGCGCCGCTCTATCCCGATCTGCCGCTGCGCCACCGGGTTGTCCGTCAGGTCAAAGGAAAATTCAGCGTGGAAGCGCCGCAGTATCTGATTATCAGCGGAAGCGGCGCGGCAGGCGATCTGGAAAACGCCGGTTTCGTCTTTGAACAGCTCGTTCTGTGGCTCGACGCCCACGAACTCGGTTCCGTCTGGCTCGGCTCCTCCAAAGACACCGACGGCGAACAGGAGGGAGATCTCCTCGCTCTCGCTTTCGGCGAGGCTGCAGAACCTGTTCACCGGGAACCCTCGCAGTTTTCCCGCAAACCGATTGAGGAAATCACAAACAGTCCCGACGATCTGCGAATCCGCTCCGCGCATCTGGCTCCGTCCGGCCTCAATATCCAGCCGTGGCGCTTCGAGGAAACACCGGAGAACATTCTCGTATACCGCCAGAATCTGCGGGCTCCCTTTTCCATGCTCTATAAGCTCTCCGACCTCGATATGGGAATCGCACTGTGCCACTTTGCGCTGACATGCGAAAAAGAAGGCCGCCCGTTCTCCTTCACCAGAACAGAGGATCTTCCTGACAAAAAAGGCTGCACCCCTTTCGGAATTCTTGCCTGAGAGCCGCATGCTCTCAGGCGAAGAAGGCCGTTTGAAAGCCGCGTACTCTGTGGCGGGGAAGGCCGGCTGAAATTCACATGCTCCGGAGCAGGAATGTTTGCCTGAAATTCACACATTCTATAGCGAAGAAAATCTCCTGCATCCGCCTCTTTTTCCACTGTAAGCACTCCCCTGTCTCCTCCCGCAAATGATTATACCGTATTTATTATACGTTTTAGCTAACTAATGGAGTTATTTTCTGCGAAGTATAATAAACGTATAGATGAATTGCAAGGAGGGACGATATGAAAGATGTTTTGCAGGAAATCACCAGGCTCCGCACCAAACGCGACTGGACAGAATATGAACTGGCCAAGAGAGCCGGGATCACACAGTCCACAATTTCCACATGGTATCGCAAGAATCAGGTCCCTACCGTGCCGTCCCTGGACAAAATATGTCAGGGATTCGATATCACACTCTCCCAGTTCTTCGGCGAAGAGGGGGACTCCATCACTCTCACGGAACCACAGAGAGAATTGCTGGACCACTGGGCTGCCCTCACACCCAGACAAAGACAGGTCGTCCGCGATCTGATGGAGTGCATGGCGCAGCGCGACTCCGAAGACTGAGCTGTTTCCTCCGCTTTCCGGAATTCCGGAAAGCGGAGGAAAGCGAGCGATCCCGGAAATCGCAAAAATTTTTCTTGCGCAAAACTGCTCTCTATCATATAATAGGAAAGCAGTCGCTTGCGGCTTGGCAGTTTTATTTCATCATTGGAGACGTATCGAAGCGGTCATAACGGGGCGCACTCGAAATGCGTTTGGCCTCCGGGCCACGAGGGTTCGAATCCCTCCGTCTCCGTTCGGTAAAGGGAGCAGGTGATACCTGCTCCCTTATTTCTATATGTGCTATACGTTCAAACGATGATTCCGCAGGCCACTTTGATGCCTTCCTGCGCTTGGCGCACAGCGCCAAACACATTCCCTCCGTTTCTCAGACCATGATTCCGCAGGCCTACCCTCTCCCGAGCACATCCCGGCACAGATCCGGTTTGTTGGTAATCAGAGCATCCACCCCCTGCCGCACCAGCATCTGCATATACACCGGTTCGTCCACCGTCCATACATGCAGCCGCAGTCCCAGCTGCTTCGCCTGTTCCGCCAGCGTTCCATCCTGCAGGTGCCAGAACGGAGGATGAAGCGCATCCACGCCCACTGTATTCCGGCCGTATTCCGGCACGCCGATCCAACCATCGCTGTAGAGCAGTCCTGTCTCAGCCGCCGGATTCAGTTTCTTTAACCTCACGAGAGAGCAGTGCCCGAAGGAGGAATAGAGCACTCTCTCCTCCATTCCCATTCTGGCCGCCAGTTCCAGTACCTTCTCCTCGATCCCCTCATAGGGAAAAACGCTCGTTTTAAGTTCCACATTGACGGTAAGACCGGTCGGCTTCAGGAGATCGTAGACCTCCTCCAACGTCGGAATCGCCGCCCCCACGCACTCCGGATGCGTCCGGTTAAAAGAGAGCGCCTTCAGTTCCTGCAGCGTGTGATCTTTGACGAAACCTGTTCCATCGCTGACCCTCTCCAGCTGCTCGTCGTGTACCACCACCACTTCTCCGTCCCTGGAGAGCTGCACATCCAACTCCACGCCATCCGCCTGCTGCTCCACTGCCAACGCAAACGCTTCCAACGTATTCTCAGGCCGGTATGCGGACGCCCCTCTGTGCGCCCATACCTTAACTTTTCTCTCCTGCTCCATATTCACCATATCCTTTCTCCTCTCTCAGGCAATTTACTTCCCGCCGCTTCACATAAAAAATCACAACCACAATACCGCTCGCAATCGTAGTTCCGTCTATCCGGATCAGCGTCAGGGATCCTCTTTTTTCAACACCTGTTTCCACATCTGTACAAATTCCAGAAAATCCTCTGTCATTTCCCTGCTTACAGTGTATCGCACCCGCCGCAAATTACAATCAGAAAGTTCTGAAATTTTTCCGGATTTCTTTATATTTGTTTTCCTGCCATTTTCACCTCTGTTATTTTTTATAGATCGCTTCCGAATTGCTATTGTCTGTTACGGTTCACACTCTGTCCTGAAAAACCGGTTCTGTGAATCATAATATTTTTCTTTTATCCGAAGATTTGGAGGATTTTAGAAATTTGAAGAATTCCGGGGATTTAAAAAAACCCCGTTTGAAGTAACAGTTCAGCCTTCAGGGTAAGGAAGACGGGATGAGAGGATAAGCGAAAGCC
>JAUNGV010000075.1 GCA_030524225.1 Eubacteriales bacterium | reverse complement strand
CGTTCACGAGGGCGGTGTACAGCGTCAGGTACGCGTTGATCTTGTCCTGCTCCATTCCCTTTGCCCAGAAGCGCTCGCGGCTGCGGCGGACATACCAGTTGCTCAGCTCGTCCACGAACTTCTCCAGCACCACGGTCGCCTCGGTGATCTTATACTGCTCCAGATCGCCGTCCGTCTCCTGGATCATCGTATTCATCCGGGAGAGGAGCCACTTGTCCATCACCGGCAGCTGCTCATAGTCGAGGGTGTACTTCGTCGGGTCAAACTGATCGATCTCCGCATAGAGGGTATAGAACGCGTAGGTATTCCACAGCGTTCCCATGAACTTGCGCTGTCCCTCCTGCACGGCCTTGCCGTAGAACTTGTTCGGCAGCCACGGCGCGGAGTTGCTGTAGAAGTACCAGCGGATCGCGTCCGCTCCGTACGTCTTGAGCGCCTCGAAGGGATCGACGGCGTTGCCCTTGCTCTTGCTCATCTTCTGGCCGTTCTCATCCTGCACCAGCCCCAACACAATCACGTTCTTGTAGGGCGGCTCGTTAAAGAGGAGCGTCGATTCCGCCAGCAGGGAGTAGAACCAGCCTCTCGTCTGATCGACCGCCTCGGAGATGAACTGCGCCGGGAACTGCTTCTCAAAGATCTCTTTATTCTCGAACGGATAGTGGTGCTGGGCAAAGGGCATCGCTCCCGAGTCGAACCAGCAGTCGATGACCTCCGGCACACGCTTCATCGTGCCGCCGCACTTCGGGCAGGGAATCGTCACCGCGTCGATGTACGGACGGTGCAGCTCGACGGTCTCCGCCTCCGGATTGCCGGAGAGCTGCGCCAACTCCTTCCTGCTGCCCACCGAGATCTGCTCGCCGCAGTCCGGGCATTCCCAGATGTTGAGCGGCGTTCCCCAGTAGCGGTTGCGGGAAATGCCCCAGTCCTGGATATTCTCCAGCCAGTCGCCGAATCTGCCCTCGCCGATCGACTTCGGAATCCAGTTGATCTTCTTATTGTTCGCGATCAGATCCTGCTTGACCGCGGTCATTTTGATAAACCAGGACTCGCGCGCATAGTAAATCAGCGGCGTGCCGCAGCGCCAGCAGTGCGGATAGCTGTGCTCGAATTTCGGCGCGGAGAAAAGCAGTCCCTTTTTCTCCAGATCCTCGAGAACCATCGGATCCGCCTTTTTGCAGAACACGCCCTCATACGGCGTCTCCTTCGTCATCTCGCCCTTGCCGTCCACCAGCTGGACAAACGGCAGATCATACTTGCGCCCCACATTCGCGTCGTCCTCACCGAACGCCGGGGCGATATGGACAATTCCCGTACCGTCCGTCATCGTGACATAACTGTCGCAGGTCACATAGAAGCCCTTCTTGTGCTGCTTCGCCACAATATCCAGCGCATAGTCAAAAAGCGGCTCGTACTCCCTGTACTCCAGATCCTTTCCGGTGTACTGCTCCAGCACGGTATAAGCCGGCTCGCCTTCCGGCCGCTCCAGCCCGCCGAGCACCTTGTCCGCCAACGCCTGCGCCAGGATATAGGTTCTGCCGTCTGCCGCACTGACCCGGATATACGTCTCCTCCGGATTCACGCAGAGCGCGACGTTGCTCGGCAGCGTCCAGGGCGTCGTCGTCCACGCGAGGAAATACGCATCCTCCCCTTTGATCTTAAACCGCGCGATCGCGGAGCGCTCCTTGACGTCCTTATAGCCCTGCGCCACTTCGTGGGAGGACAGCGGGGTTCCGCAGCTCGGGCAGTACGGGACGATCTTGAAGCCCTCGTAGAGCAGCCCCTTCTTCCAGATCTCATTCAGCGCCCACCACTCGGACTCAATATAGTCGTCCTCATAGGTGACGTACGGGTGCTCCATATCCGCCCAGAAACCGACGGTGCCGGAGAAATCCTCCCACATGCCCTTGTACTTCCAGACACTCTCCTTGCACTTTTTGACGAACGGCTCGATCCCGTACTCCTCGATCTGCTCCTTGCCGCTGATGCCGATCGCCTTCTCCACCTCGAGCTCCACCGGAAGGCCGTGGGTATCCCACCCCGCCTTGCGGGGCACCTGATACCCCTTCATCGTGCGGTAGCGTGGAATCATATCCTTGATCACGCGCGTCAGAACGTGTCCGATGTGCGGCTTGCCGTTTGCGGTCGGCGGGCCGTCGTAAAACATATACGTCGGGCATCCCTCCCGCTCCTCAATGCTCTTTTCAAAAATGTGATTGTCGTCCCAGAACTTCTCGGTTGCCTTCTCGCGCTCCACGAAATTCAGGTCAGGATTGACTTTCTTGTACATGGCGTTTTCCTTTCTGTGATGTGGGATAAAGAATTAAAAAAGCCCCGTCCGATACGGACGAGGCTCGCTCGCTAAACCACCGTAAGACATACGGACAGTAAAGCCCTCCCGGCTCTCCTGCCTTATATGCGTTTCCGTAACATGAAAACCGTCGGCGGCGCTTACTGCATGACCGGTTCAGCACCGCGGCTCAGAAGGGATCTTCCGCCGTCTCCTACTCGCGCCGGGCTCCCACCTTCCCCGGCTCGCTGCGCCTTTTGCAGGCGGCGTACTGTCTTCGTCATCGCTGTTGGGTAAGATTATACGGCGCGCGGATAGGGGTGTCAAGGGCGTTATGCCTCCTTCTCCGGCATCGAAGGCGCCGATTTTTATGCGAAAGATGCGGCAGAAGCGTCAAACGCGTTACGCCTCCTTCTCCAGCGTCTGTGCGATCGTATCCAGATACTGCGTGATCGGCAGATGCTGCGGACAGTGACGCTCGCACTGGCGGCAGCGGATGCAGTCGGACGCCTTGCCGAACTCCCTCGCCGTCGTTCCGTAGTAAAACGGCGCGTTTCCTTTTTTGTCCAGTCTCATCCAGTCGTTGTACAGGGCGAAGTACTTCGGAATCGCGATGTGCTTCGGACATCCCTCCGTACAGTACGCGCAGCCGGTGCAGGCGATCTCGATCTTCTCCCGGATGATGCGCGCCGCCTGTTCGCAGATCAGGCTCTCCTGCTCCGAGAGCGGTTCGAACTCCTTCATATAAGAAGTGTTGTCAAGCAGCTGCCCCAATGTGGACATTCCGGAGAGCACCGCCATCACGCCCGGCTTGCTCGCCGCGTAGCGGATCGCCCACGAAGCGACGGAGGCCTCCGGACACTGCGCCTTCATCAGCGCCTCTGCGGCAGGGGGAACGTTGGCCAACGTGCCGCCTTTGACCGGCTCCATGACGATTACGGGCTTGCCGTACTTCTCACAGACTTCATAGCACTTTCCCGACTGGACGTTCTCATCCTCCCAGTCCAGATAATTCAGCTGAATCTGCACGAACTCCATCTCCGGATGCTCCGACAGAATCTCCTCCAGTACCTCCGCGCTGTCGTGGAACGAGAAGCCGATACATTTGACCTTGCCCTCCGCCTTTAGTTTCTGCACGAATTCAAAACAGTGCAGGCGCTTGGCCGTCTCGTAATTCTCCTTCGTCAGACAGTGCAGCAGATAGTAATCAAAATACTCCACATGACATTTGCGCAGCTGGTCGGCAAAAATCCTCTCGTTGTCCTCTTCCTTTTTCATCATCATGACCGGGAGCTTCGTCGTCAGCGTAAAGGCCTCCCTCGGATGGCGGTCCACCAGCGCCCGGCCCGCCGTCTCCTCGCTCATGCCGTTGTGGTACATATACGCGGTGTCAAAATAGGTGAAGCCGCGCTCCAGAAATGTGTCGACCATCTCACACGTCTGTTCAAAATCAATACTCGTCGGATCGTCCGCCTTCGTCAGCGGCAAACGCATCATGCCAAATCCCAGTTTCTTCGTCGGTTTGTTCATTGTCCCCTCCATTCTTCTCACACACTCTCCTGCAGGTCAGAATCTCCTGCCCTGCTCACTTCCGCGGGCGGCACACCGTGCTCTCCGATCTCCTTCTCATAGTAGATCACATCGTGCCACTGCCCGTTCTTATACCCGGTGCGGCGCATCACACCCGCCTGGTGAAAGCCAAAAGCTGCGTGCAGCCGGTCGCTGGCGGGATTGCCCGCGGTCACGATCCCGTAAGCATTCTGGTAGCCCTGCGCCGCAAGCAAGCGGAGCAGCTCCGCATACAGCTTTCTGCCCAGCCCCCGGCCGGTATGGGCCCGCGCAATGTAAATCGAGAGCTCCGCATCCCACCGATACGCCGCCCGTTTCGCAAAGGGACCGGCATACGCATAGGCGATGGGCGCGCCGCAGGCAATGCCCGCCTCTGCCCGCGGGAATACCGCATCTGTCATACCCGCATCGTCCGTTCGCAGAACAGTGCCGGACGCCCGCAGCACAGTGCCAGACGCCCGCAGCGACGCAGCGTCCGCCGCCGGACATGCCACGAGATACGGAAAATACGGCAGCGTCTTCCGTATCCTCTCCCGAAATTCCTCCACGCCCGGAAGAATCTCCTCAAACGTGATCGGCGTCCCGATATACTCTCCGTAAACTGCCAGCAACGCCGCCGCGTCCTCCGGCGTCGCGCTTCGAATGATGTAGTCCATTCCTGTTTCTCCGCCTGTTTCTCCCCACCGTCTCTGCCGCCCGCTCTTCCCATGCTGTCCGAACCGCCGGAAAGAGTTCGCCGTATCGCTTTTAGTATACACCTTTTTTTTCGGATTTTTGCAGGAGAATTTTGATTTTCGAAGGCGTTTTTTAAGGGGTTTAAAGAGAAGTGATGGTTCTGGCGGTTTGGCTCTGGCATTACTGCGCAGCAGCGACATTCACTGTTTCCGGCCAAAGTACCATCAGTCTGGAAGATATCCTGTAAGATAAAACTCTGCGGCGAAAAACACTCTTGAACGAAATTTCGTATTCATGTTAGAATGGAGCCAGTTGCAGAGCTCTCCGTGCTTTGAATACATCGAAAATTTTCCACAAATCATTCTTTCCCGCGCATCTCATACCGCCCAGACAGTCTTTCGGCGAAAGATCTCTCTCATTTTTCTGCTGTTCCCTCTCATCCTATTCTCCCGAAAGGAGCCCTTCTTATGAATTCTGCCAGCCACCCTGTTCCCGATCACAAAAGTCAAATCTCTTCTTCCAGGCCAGCATCTCCCGGTATTCAGCGCCGTTACAAGGACCGATTGTTCTGTTCCCTGTTCTCCGATAAAGAAAACGCCCTCTCCCTGTTCAACGCTCTGTGCGGAACACAGTACACAGACCTTGGCAGTCTCTCGGTTGTCACTCTCTCCGACACGATCTATCTCTCCATGAAAAACGACCTCGCCGTCTGCTTTCACGACCGTCTTCTGCTCACGGAACAGCAAAGCTCTGTCAATCCCAATATGCCGCTGCGCGGACTGATGTATTTTGGCAAATCCTATGATGCATGGCTCCACAATCATCAGTTGGAGCAGGCCGTTTACGGCAGAAGCCTTGTAAAGATCCCCGCTCCGGCGTATTATGTTTTATATAACGGAACGGAAAAAATGCCGGAGCGATCTGTCTGCCGCCTCTCCGATGCCTTTACCAGAGAAGCTCCCGGCTATGAGTGGACTGCAACTTTTCTCAACATCAACGCCGACAGCAACACGGAACTCTTACAGAACTGCCCTGTTCTTGACGGGTATGCGAAATTCTGCGGTAAAATCCAGCGCCTTCACAGACAGGGAATTCTCATGGAAGACGCGGTGGCATCTGCCATGGAAGAATGTATCAGGGAAGGAACCCTGAGATCCTATTTGCTCAAACACAGAAGCGAGGTAAAGGATATGATCTTAACCGAATACGATGAGGAGCGTTTTGCAGCATTTATGCGCGAGGACGGAAAGCGGGAGGGCATACAACAAGGAATGCAAAAGGGTATGCAGCAGGAGCGGCAGGCTCTCATTCGCAGAATGCTCTCCCGCCGCTGCTCTGTTGAACAGATCTGTGCTCTCACCGGTTTCTCCGAGGACGAGGTGCTGGAAGCCACCGGGAAAAATTAGCGTCTCTTTCAGTTCTCTTTTGCTTCCCGGCACATCTGCTCCAACCGCATTCCCGCCTGATACGCTTCCCTCAGAAAACGGTCCACATCATTGTCCTGACACATGAGCTCCAGCGTCAGCGGACCTTCATAGGCGCTGTGCACAAGCGCTCCCATCAGCGGCTGCCAGTCGATCACGCCTGTCCCATACTTTCCTTTCTGCCGCAGCTTGTCTGCGGCACTGCGAGCAGAAATCCGCGCGGGCACTTTTCCGCTCACTCCTCTACCTGCACAGGATCACCGTCACATCGTTGACGTTTGTTCCGGTCGGGCCGGTGATCAGGAGATCGCCGGAGGCCTGCAGGGCATGATAGGCGTCGTTGTTCTGCAGGCTCTGCGCGGGATCAATCCCCGCCGCCCGCATCCGGGCCGCACTGCCATAGTCCACCATACCGCCCGCCGCGTCTGTCGGACCATCGGTTCCGTCCGATCCCAGAGAAAAAATCACCGCTTCCGCCGTCTCCCGTTCTCTGAAATCTTCTCCGCTCTTTTCCACAATTTTCCCGTCTCTGCCCGATTCCTGCTCCGTCCATTCTTCCATCTCTTCCATCGCAAGCGCCGCGCTCAGCGCCAGTTCCTGGTTGCGTCCTCCCGTCCCCGTCCCGCGCAGCGTCACCACCGTCTCTCCTCCCAGGATCAGGGCGCAGGGCGGCTTCACACTATAAGCCGCTGCAGCTCCGCTCCGGATTGTGTGCAGCATGGCCGCCGCCATCTGTCCGGCCTCTCTGGCCTCGCCTCCCATACAATCCGTGAGGAGCAGCGGTGCATATCCCCGCGCCGCCGCATGCTTCGCTGCCGATAGACAAAGACCGCGCACATTGCCCACAATTCTCGTCGTGACATTCGTCAGACGCCGCGGGCTCTCCCGGTACAGCTGACGCTCGACGCAATCTCCGAACCGCAAACCGTACCTGTCAGTAATCCTCCGGATCTCCTCATTTGTCGTCCTGTCTTCGCAGGCAGGCCCCGAAGCAATCATTCCAAGGTCATCTCCCACCACATCCGAGAGAACGATCTGCAGGATCGGCGTATTGCCGCACAGCGCCGCCAGCTTCCCTCCTTTTACCGCCGAAAGACGTTTCCGGATCCGGTTGATCTCCTGAATCGACGCGCCGCAGGAGAGGAGCGCCCGTGTCACCTCACGGATGTCCTCCAGCGTCAGCCCCTCCTCCGGCAGCTCCATCAGCGCGGAACCGCCGCCCGAGAGGAGCAGGAGAATCCTCTCCCCCTTCCCCGCCGAGCGAAACAGCTCGCAGATCTCCCTTGCCCCCTTCACCGAATTCTCATCCGGCACCGGGTGTCCCGCCTCCATACAGGAGAATCCCGCCAGCTCTCCTCTGCCGTGCCCGTATTTGGTCAGCACCACTCCCCGGCGGATACGGGAGCCGAGCATTTTCTGCGCCGCGGCCGCCATCTCCCATGCCGCCTTGCCGACTGCCGCCACGAGAAAGGTCTCTGTCCTCTCCCGTTCCAATTCCTCCCGCAGCGCCTCTGCCACAGCCTTCTCCGGCCGTACATCCCGGAGAATCTCCCGGATGATCTCCTGCGCTTCCTCTCTGATCTGCATGGTATTCCCTCTTCCCCGTCTTCCTTCCAGTTTGCCAGCTTAGCATCCTGCCGCTCAGTTCACCACGTTCTGCGCCTTTCCCTCCTGAAACGCCTTTAAATTAGCCACCGCCGTATCCATCAGGCGCTGCCGCGCCTCTCTGGGAGCCCACGCGATATGCGGCGTGATGATCATATTCGGCGCATACAGCAGCGGATTATCCGCCTGAATCGGCTCCTGCGAGACGACATCCACAGCCGCACCGCCTACCTTTCCGCTCTTCAAGGCCTCCGCCAGTGCATCCTCCTGAATCAGCGGCCCCCGTGCGGTATTGATCAGAAATACGCCGTCCTTCATCGCCGCAATCGCCTCCCGTCCGATCATTCCCTGCGTCTGCGGGGTCAGCGGGCAGTGAAGGGATATCACGTCCGACTGCGCCAACAGCTCTTCCAGAGAGACGAAACGGCAGTCTCCCACTTCTGCACCACCCTTTGTTTCTGTCTGCGGATGCCTTGCATAGGCCAGTACCTTCATCCCAAACGCCTGCGCCAGCCTCGCCACCGCCTTGCCGATTCTTCCGAACCCGATAATGCCTATTGTTTTCCCGCTCAGTTCCACCAACGGATAATTCCAGAAACACCAGTCCCCGCCATTGGTCCAGTCCCCTCTTTTCACACATGCGGAATGTTCTCCGATATGGTGGCACAGCTCCAGCAGAAGCGCCATCGTGTACTGGGCGACCGCATCCGTTCCGTACTCCGGAATATTGCAGACCGGAATCCCTCTCGCCCTGGCAGCCGCCGTATCCACCACGTTATAGCCGGTCGCCAGCACGCCGATGAAACGCAGCTGCGGACACTGCTCCAGCACCGCTTCCGTGATCAGAACTTTATTGGTAAAAATCGCCTCCGCATCTCCGATCCGTTCTACGGTCTGCTCCGATTCTGTTCTGTCATAAACCGTCAGATCCCCCAAGCGTCCCAGCGCCTCCCAGGACAAATCCCCCGGATTCTCTATTCCGCCGTCCAAAACCACAATCCTCATCCTATCCTCCATTCCGGAGCGTTCCTCGCGACGGAACGACGCAAATGTCCGATTCGCGTTGTGATTTGTGACACTCCGGCACAAATCTCGGGATTGAAAAATAAGCTATTCGGCTTATTTTTCAATCTTCCTCCGTCTTTTCTCACACAACTCCTTCTCACCCTGTCCGTTTCATAGCCCTTTATCACTATACTCAGTCTACGCAATCCTCCGGGGAATTGACATAGAATATTTTGGGATTTTACAAAAAAATTCCGGAATACGCAGCCGCGCATCGAGGCCTGCTGAGAAATTCCTCAAAACCCCCCTATTCCCCCGGATTTTCCCACACAAAAAGCGCACAGTAAAGGTGGTCCTCTCCGCCGCCTTTCTGTGCGCCCTCTGTTCCTTCCTGTCTCTGTTCCCTCTATTCGGCAAACTCCACCGAAATACTTCCGGCCGCCGCCTCGAGTTCCATCGTAAACGGCGACTGGTTATTGATCCGCTGCTTCCCGCTGTACGTCTCTCCCGCCACCGAGATACTGCCGGCAGTCGACTCGATCTCATAATTGTACTGCCCCAGCGCTCCCGCCAGTGTCAGTTCCACATTTCCCACGTCACTGTCGACCTCCAGATTTCCGGCAACAGAGCCCGCCGCCGTCACATTTCCCGCTGTGCACTCGATGCTGAGTGTTCCGACCTGGATCTGATCCAGTACGATTTCCCCCGCATTCGTCTCAAGGTCCATCTCCCGGATCGCCGTCAGCAGGGACTCGCCGCGCAGTGTTCCGGCGTCCAGACTGATGTCGATCTCATCCGCCGTGATCTCCTGTCCGACAGAAATCTCCGCCGCATCCGCCTCCAGCTCCACCTTCTGATAGCTGCCGTCTGCAGGAAGCGCAATCGTCAGATGCAGCAGCTCCGCCGCGCGGTTTGGCAGGTAGCGCTGTCTGACCGATAACGGCGTATGATCCTGAATCTGCAGCGTCCCATCCCACAGAACCTGCGCCGTGAGAACCGCCTCCGCAGCTCCTGTCGCGCTGATCTCAATCGCATCGGAGTCAGACTGCACAATGGTAATCTGCCCCATTTTAACCTCCACATCGAGGCTCTGCACCTCTGCTTTCGCATACGAAAGTGCCGATGCACCTTCCTCCATCGACAGTGTTACCCCGCCCTGAGATCCCGTCTGGCTGCTTCCCTGGGTCTGTCCTCCGTTATCCGGCTGCCCGGCCTGCTCATCAGCGGACGGCTGATTCTCCTGCGTGTTCCGCTCCGCCTCCCTGATAATCTCGTCGGGATCCCAGTCGCCGAAAAGATCCGGATCTTCCGAGTCATAGGCGCGCTGCGCGGCCTCCGCATACTCCTCCAGTCTCCGGTCTATTGCATCGCCCGTTTCTCTGTTCAGCCCGCCGGAAGTGCGCCCCAGCACCGCCGCAGCCACAAATGCCGCCCCTGCGCCGATGCAGAGGCACAGAATCAAGCCTCCCACGCACGCGCAGACAATAATCGCTATCAGCTTTCCTTTCTTATCCATGTTCACATAGCCTCCCTCTCTGCCATCTGTCCTGTTTTTCTTCACCTGTTTATCGTAGCATAGATTCCCGAGGCATGTCCCCATGAAAATACCGCCGAATTTCTTAATCTTTTCTTGCGGCTGTGCGCTGCAGTCCACGATACGACACCAGACGTTCCGCCGACAAGGCATGATCGCTTCCGCGCCTCTCAGAGAAACGCTTTCATCCCCGCGCGCTCCCTACCGGTGTGCCTCCTCTGTGTCCCACAGAACGATCTCCCCGGCCTCCCTGGTTTTCCTCATATCAATGACGCGCTGGTTGCGGGATCCTCTGAACAGGAGCGTCACATCCTTCTGCTCCTGCACAAAGCGCCCGTCCACCAGAACGTCCAGCAGCTGCAGAATCTCCTGCGTATGTTCCGTATATTTCGCCCCGCCCGGCGCAAGCTCTCCGTCCAGCGTATATCCCGTATACGCCCACAGCGTCTTGTCCGGACATTCCTCCCGGATTCTCCGCAGAATCCCGCAGACCTCCGGCTGATTCTCCTGCTCGAAGGGTTCTCCTCCCAGCACGGTAAAGCCCGCGATATACGCCGGTTTCACCGCCTCCAGAATCTGACGCGCGGCTTTTTCATCAAAGGCGCTGCCGTAAGTAAAGTCCCACGTCTCCGGCTGAAAACATCCCTCGCAGTGATTCCTGCACCCGGACACAAACAGAGACACCCGCACCCCCACACCGTTCGCGATGTCCGTCGTCTTAATCATCCCGTAATTCATACCCCATCTCCCCCTTGCTATTCCAAACTGTACGCCGCTTCCTCCGTCTGCCCACCGCCCGGCATTGAATCCTGCCGCAAAACAGCCGATTCTCCCGACAGTGCTCTCCCGGAGTCCGCAAAGGCGCGGTCCTGCAGCCGCGCCTTTCCTCAATCGTGATTCTTTCCTTATCCCGTGCTTTTCCCCCCGGCCCGATCCGGAGCCGGGCAGCGATACCTTTTATAAATGCATGACGCGTTCCCTAATCTCCTGCGTCCGGCCCTGATTCCAGAACTGCGTTCCGATATAGCCGCAGGTCCGGCGCGCCACATTCATCGTATCCTGATCCCTGTTGTGGCAGTGCGGGCATTCCCAGATCAGCTTGCCGCTCTCCTCGATGATTCTGATCTCTCCGTCGTAGCCGCATTTCTGGCAGTAATCGCTCTTCGTATTGAGCTCCGCATACATGATGTTTTCATAGATATACTGCATCACCGCCAGCACCGCCGGAATATTGTCCTGCATATTCGGCACTTCCACATAGCTGATCGCACCGCCCGTCGAGAGCGCCTGGAACTGCGACTCGAATTTCAGCTTGTCAAAGGCGTTGATTTCCTCCGTCACCTTGACATGGTAGCTGTTCGTAATATAACCCTTGTCCGTCACACCTTCAATGATACCGAAGCGCCGCTGCAGACATTTTGCGAATTTATACGTCGTGCTCTCGATCGGCGAACCGTAAATGCTGAAGTAAATATCCGTCTCCTCACGCCACTTCGCACACGCCTCGTTCATATACTCCATGACCCGCATCGCAAACGGCGTAGCCGCCGGATCGGTGTGGGACTTGCCGGTCATATACTTCACGCACTCGCACAGTCCCGCATATCCCAGAGAGATGGTGGAGTATCCGCCATAGAGCAGTCTGTCGATGGGCTCGCCCTTCTTCAGACGCGCCAGCGCGCCGTACTGCCACAGAATCGGAGCCGCGTCAGAAAGCGTTCCCTTGAGACGGTTGTGACGGCACATCAGCGCCCGGTAGCACAGATCCAGTCTCTCGTCAAACACCTTCCAGAATCGATCCATATCGCCGCCCGAGGAGAGCGCCACATCTACCAGATTGATCGTCACCACTCCCTGATTGAACCGTCCGTAGAACTGATACTTCCCGTTCTCATCCTTCCACGGACTCAGGCAGCTCCGGCACCCCATCACGGGGAAGCAGTTGCCTTCCTTTAATTCTTTCATCACCTTTTCCGAGATGTAGTCCGGCACCAGCCTCTTGGCCGTGCAGCGCGCCGCCAGCTCCGTCAGGTAGAAATACTCTGTGCCCTCCCGCACATTGTCCTCTTCCAGCACATAAATCAGCTTCGGGAACGCCGGCGTGATCCAGACGCCCTGCTCATTCTTCACCCCCTGATAGCGCTGCTTTAACATTTCCTCGATGATCAGGGCGAGATCGTGCTTCTCCC
>JAUNGV010000007.1 GCA_030524225.1 Eubacteriales bacterium | reverse complement strand
TAGAGCGCTGCGTTCGGGACGCAGAGGTCGCGTGTTCGAATCACGTCGCTTCGATCTAAACAAACCTCTTACAAATGTATTTGTAAGAGGTTTGTTTTTTATCATTCGATATGCCTGACCCTCCGTTTTAACTACGTTCCCAAAAATATTCTCAAAAACAAAAATATATTGAATATGGATTTTCCGCCTAAAACACGATATGAGAATTACGACAGTACCCGACACGCCTCTCCTCGATGCGGACCACATCGGGTCATTTTTTTAACAGCCGCCATCTTCAGCAATGGCGGCTTTCCGCAAAATTCGGTCACAAACAATTATCTTTCATGCTTTCCTGCGCTGCACAACGCTTACTCTTCCCTATTCCTCCGGATACCCGATCGCCACGTCTCTTCCGTTAATATCGCAGGTGAAGCTGCGGACCTTGTAGTAATACATCGGAGAAGAAATATAGGCCGCGTCCCCGTTGTCAACCAGAACAGCCGTCGAATAGCCCAGCGTCACCTCACTCCCGTTCTGATTCTCAATCAGACGCAGTTCCGCTCTGTTCGTTCCGTCGCTGAGCGTATTCCACGAGACGATCTCGCACCATATCTGTACCCCGTCTGCAGGCGTGTAGTAAAATGCTCCCCAGCTGCTGTCATACGTCAGATAAGCGCTCGTCGCCCCGTTCTGGAAAGAGGTCTCCATATCCGGCGCTGACTCAAACATGGCATTTGCAATCTCCTGCACTGTCTGTGCGGACACACGCATCCGTCCGCTGTCGTCCGCTGTGATCCCTCTCGCCTCCTGCTGCGCTATCGTATAGGAATTCAGCACCTGATAGACAGCCGCGCTGACAAATGCGAGATCTGTACTGCTGTAATCCCGGTCCAGCAGATAATCCGTCTTGGTCAGCGCTTCCAGAATCGGCAGCATATCCTGGGAATCCGCCTGACTCATCGTACCGGTAACCTGTGCTCCGCCCTGACCGGATCTCGTCTGGCTCCCCTGATCAGCAGCGACGCTCCCGCCGTTCCCTGCAGCCGCCTGATTGGTGGCGGTTCCCTCATCATTTCCGGCTGCCGCCGTCTGATCCGATGCCGCGCTCTCTCCGCTTCCTGATGCAGCCACCTGATTCGAGGATGCGCCTGCACCGTTTCCGGCCGCCCCTGCATCTCCCGTTTCCGTTCCGATCCCGCCGTTCTCCTGCGTTCCCTCCGAACCTGTTTCCTGCGTATTCGAATCGGATGCTTCGCTCTGCGTCTCCTCCTGCGGAATCGCCTCAACGATCCGATAGGAATCCGTCTCCTCCGCCGAAGTCTCCCCGCCGCAGCCGCTCAGAAGCAGCGCGCTCACCATCAATACTCCCACCTGTGCCGCAAATCTTTTCATTTTAATCTCCATTCCGGAGCGTTTTGCTCTCAGTTCTGAAACGCGATCTTCTCTTCCCTGACCAGTTCATACACCGCCAGCGTTTCTCCTTCCAACGGTGTCCGGTGCAGATCCACCGCCGAGATCTGCCGGTTTCCATACGTCGCGTAATAATAAATTCCTCGATCCGTATTGATGCAGGAGGTATATACCGTATGCTCGTACTCTCCGGGCTTTGCCTCCGAACAGCCCCGTGGCTGCACGACCATTTCCATGATGTGGAAAAACTGCCCGATGCTCTCCTTCTCCGAATCCCCTGTCACGGAATGCATCTTGGCAAAGACGGCTCGCACGAAACGGGATTCCGAGGACAGATCTCCCGGCAGTCCGACACCGCCCAACCCCAGACAGTGCACCGGCAGCTCCAGCTGCGGCGCAAACCGATTCTCCGGGGTCTGCGCACTGAGATGACGGTACTTGTTCAGATTGAACATCTGCATCGGAAACGGCGGATTATTCGTCAGGATTCCGGGCACATTCTCGTAAATGGCCAGTCCCTCCTTCGTGGACTCCACAGTAATGGAACCGCTTCTGTCCGAGATGATCCAATGCAGCGGCGCCAATGGCAGCGCTTCGCTGAACGAAAGATTCACAAGGTTGATCCTTTCGCAGAGGGCGCGCGCCTGCGCCAGATTCTCGCTCTGCCCCAGAATCCACGGAATAAACTCAAACGGAGCAATGTTATCTTTCCCCTCCGCCTCCTCCTTGTAATCGGCATAGCCGGGAAAGTTCAGTCCCGCCATGGCCACGCCCTTTTCATTTGCCGCCTCGTAATACAGCGGATACTCCCCGGCCACCAGCGCCATGCCTATGATCGCCAGATGGCGCTTTCTCTCCCCGGCCTTTCGGAATACAAACGGATAATTGCGCGGCGTCACGCACACATTCTCCCCATAAGAGCATTCAATATCGAGCGTCCGCCCGAAATAATGGTCCTTTGTCCTGTAACTGAGCGCTGTACACATCATGACCTCCTTGTCTCAGTACGATCACTTTAAAAATAAAAATTCTCATTCCACCTTCTTTTTTACTGCTATTTTTACAAATAACTTTCATTTATTAGTAGTGTACCCCATTTTTTCAATTTCCGCCCGCATTTTCCAGAAGAAAATATAAAAACCTCGAAAATATAAAAAAGCGAAGCGATTGTTCTCTATCGCCCCGCTCTCTTAATATTGTTGCGCTCGTTTCTTTATCAGACGCCCCAGACCACGACAGCAGCCTGAATGAGTAACGGTAAGGTAAACACAGACAAAATCGTAGAAATTACTACCGTCTCCACCGCATATGGATAGTTTTTGCCATGAAGCTGTGCATACACGGCAACATTGGTTCCTACCGGGCAGGCCGCCGCAATAAGAATCGCCATTTTCAATTCCAATAACTGATTGGGAAGGATTGCCAGCACTAGAATCGAAATCATTGGAATGACTAACAAGCGAACCACAGAAATAGTGTACAGTCTTTTTTTGAAAAACAGCTTCTTCAAATCACTCTGTGCAAAATAGACTCCCGTCACAAACATTGCCAGCGGAGTGTTCAGATTTGCCATAAAATCTAAACTCTTTTCAAAAACAGCCGGCAACTGCCATGGTATTAAAAATAACACGATCCCAATCGCTATCGCTATGAAAAACGGAGCCGTGTAAAACTTTTTCCAATGAAATCCACTTCTTTCGCCTGTCAAAAGTGAAACTCCGTATGTCCACTGCAACAAATTTAAAAGCGCAATAAAAGCTGCGATATAAAATACAGCCCCTTCATTGAACTGCGCCACGATCAACGGTACACCGCAAAACCCCGCGTTGGAAAACGCCGTTGCAAATTCAGCAATGGGATCCTTACGAAAAAAAACATGTGAAACAGCCATGGAAATCAGCAAAATCAATATCGCTGCCACTGCACTCAATAACAGCCCCGTCAACCGCTCTGCCGTTCTCTCCACCAAAAAACCATTGACAATGACACAGGGAAGCGAAACATATATTAGAATATTACCTATACTCCGACTTCCCTCTATTGAAATTTTTCCGCCTTTAAACAGTAAATAACCCGTGCCAGCCAATAAAAACATGATACAAATCTGCTGCAGCAACGTGATGATCATGTTTCTGCCTCCAGATAGGGAAGTAGATTGCGATATATGACTTCGTAAGCAGAAGTATACATATGAATTCCTTCGACTGTCAGTTCTTTCTTTAATTTGCCCGTCTCATCCCGCAATCCATCGTTCACATCAATATACTGACAGCTGTATTTGTCCGCCAACGCTCTTATTTCCTGATTTGCCCGTTCAATATTCTCATTGGTGCGAATTCCAAGGTCCAGCCCCTTTTCTTTTGCCACGGAATCGTTGACCGGATAATACGCCATCAGATATATTTTTGAGCATAATCCCCTCTCTGCGCATTGTCTGAGAATCTCATCATAGTTGCGCACAAGATGTTTCAGCCAATCCTCTCCGTCCTCTCTGGTTTGAATATCATTGGTTCCAATATTCATGAACACCACACCCGGTTCCAGATCAAAAAGCATCGTATTAATATCCCGCAGGAAATCATCTGTCGTGTAGCCGCCAACGCCGCGATTATAGAGAATTTTACCCAATCCTCCCGTCATTGCCAGTTCCTCAACCGGAAATTGTTCCATCAAAGAAGATCCCGTAAACAGAATTCCACCTTTAACCACACCTCGATTTAACTCCTGATAATTCCGTATCCTTTTGTTCTGCTCTCTCTTCGCTTGTTCCCTTCTCCACCGCTCCACGCTATCCATAGCGCCTCTTCACCCCCGTTTCGTAAAGGATTCTTCTGCATTCTCTGCTCTTATTCATACTGATTTGATTTCAGTACAGTTCGCACAATTCTGACCACACACTTCTTTAATTCTTCGATCGTCAGGCTTCCATCCAGCAGCGCTCTCTTAAGATCTTCATGATCAGATACCAGTCCAGGCATCACCAGATCATTCCCGGCACGGATGCATCCGGATGCTGTCGATCCCTCCTGTGTCATTTCAGAAGTTGTCAGCCAGTCCGTCATTATGATGCCGTCAAATCCCCACTCCTGCCGCGCCGCTATTGTACACAGATCATAATGATTGGCCGCATGAACGCCATTTATTTTGTTAAAAGACGTCATAATTGCCATCGGCTGTGCTTCTTTTACCGCAATCTCAAATCCCCTGAGATAAATCTCCCGCAAAGCCCGTTCCGAAACAACGCTATCCGAATTCATTCTGTTGTCTTCCTGGTTATTGCATGCAAAATGTTTAATCGTCGTTCCGCATCCTGCCACCGACTGCACGCCCTTCGTCATCGACGCCGCAAAAATTCCTGACAACAATGGATCTTCTGAATAATATTCAAAATTTCTGCCACAGAGAGGATTGCGATGGATATTCATTCCCGGCGCCAGCCACAGGGTAATATGAAATCTCACCATCTCCTCCCCTATCATTCTGCCGACCTTCTCCACCAGTTCCGGATTGAATGTCTGCGCCAGCATCGTACCAACAGGAATCGCGGTACAATACTGATAGTAAACTTCTCCTTCCTGCCTTACTTCTTCCGGATTCTCGGCAAAAATACCGTGCTCCAGACTCTCCCGGAATGCCTGTCTCTGAATTTCGCCGTTTACCACACGATACTTCTGATTGAGACGCAGTCCTGCCGGTCCGTCAGCTAAAACAATGGGAGCAATATTCCACGGTTCCCCCGCCGCACAATGACTGGTCTCTCCTGCCGCTCCCGGCACAGACTGCCCCGCAGATCCCACCTGATCCGCTGCATGCTCTTCCTCTTTGTTTCCGGTTCCCCAATCCGCAATCTCCCCTGTTACCAGGCGGATCAGCTGTTCCTGAGAGAGTGTTTGGGTGATGGACTCCGCTTCCTCCAGCTTATCGCCTGTATAGTCCTCTTTATAGGATGGCTCCACAATGTTAATATCAGCCTGCCGAAGCGTCATAACCGGCAGTCCGTCCGTCTGTTGACGGTAAGCGTCGTATCGCTTTTGCAGACTTTCTTTGTCCGGGACAATTTCCTGCAAAGATTCCCCTCTCGTGCAAATGCTCCGCAGCCTTTCCAGAACACAAGTCTCCTCTGCCACAAGCACCGCGACAGGCTCATTCTGATCCACTGAATTTCCGACATTCAGAAAATAACTCCCCTGTTCCAATATCCATTCTGAGCTTTCTTCCGCATAGGATGCCAGATTTTTGAGGGGAATAGAGATCTCCAGTTCTTCCTGCTCTCCGGGCTGGAGTATTCCGGTTTTTCCAAAACCAACCAGCCGTCTGAACTCTTTCGTCCTTCCCGTCTGCGGAAGAACAGCAAAAATCTCCGCCACTTCTTTTCCCGCAAAACGCTCTCCGGTATTTGTGACAGTCACCTTCGCCGTAATAACAGGTGTCGTATCCAACCGGCCCGCATCAAGGGAAAAAACAGCATCTGAAAAGGCAAAACTCGTATACGACAACCCATAGCCAAACGGATAGCGAACCGGAATTTCGAAACTGTCAAAATACCGGTATCCTACATAAATCCCTTCTTCATATTTTTCCTGACTGACATTGCCGTTGTTATGAGAAAAAGTCGCCGCATTGGGATACTCCTCGTAATTCCGCGCCCAGCTATCGGTTAATTTTGCACTCGGCGTTTCCTTTCCGGACAGAATCCGCGCAAGCGCGTTTCCTCCTTCCATTCCAGCCTGAGAATAATAGAGAATTCCCTTAATATTTTTATATGTATCTGTAAAAGAGAGATCCACTATGCCGCCGGAATTAATGATCAGAATTACGTTTTGATAGTTCTCACAGATTACCTTGATCTGCTCTGCTTCTTCTGCGCTTAACAGGTAATCCCCCTCTCTGGCATAACGATCACTTCCCTCTCCTGCGACACGTGACAGCACATAAACAGCGGTATCCGCTGCATCTTTCTCCGCTGCTTCCCGATCAATTTTAATCCCTGCCGGGGCAGAAAAAGGAATGGAGGAGTATACCTCAAAAAATTTTAGTCCATTTTCGCCAGCCGATTTTTTCAGGATCTCTTCCCTCCAGCTCTGCCTGGCCGTCTCATATTCTGCTTCGCAATCGGACAAGTATGACTTTGTGGTAATCTCAAATCCCTCGTTTTGCATCCCCTCATAGATGCTGACGCTGCTCCGCTCATTGACATCTCCCGATCCGGTCCCTCCCTTGATGGTATGCATAGCGCCGCTTCCGTACAGTGCGACCGGCCTCTTCTTATCCAGCGGAAGTACCTGCTCTTCATTTTTTAAAAGAACAATTCCCTCCACAGCCGCTTCACAGGCAATCTTTCTTCCTCTCAGTTCATACTGCTGTACTTCCTGCGTTTTTACCCCTGTAAATGTCATATGTTTAATTTTTCTCATCCAATCCCCTTTATCTCCGCACAATCATTCCTCAACCGTGCGCCCGCCATTGTTTCTGAAAGTTCCTGTTTTGCTCCTGACAGAACTGAATCCGATTATTATGGATGAAGTTTGGCCACTCAGATCACATGTTCCTCCTGAAACCGCGCCAGATCTTCCTCCGTATACCCCAACATATTTTCCAGGATCTCTTTATTATGTTCTCCCAGCGTCGGAGCGGCGCAATTGATCCGCGGCATCATATCCATCAGCTTCACAGGATTTCCGTTCACTTTCATTTTCCCTATCGTCGGATGTTCAATCTCAATAAACATCTCTCTTGCTCCCGCAATATGCTGATCCTCTGTAATCTGCTTTACATTATAGAGAGGTCCCGCCGGAATCCCCTTTCCAAGCGCCATATCAACAATTTCGCTCACGTTGTACTGCGTACTCCACTCTTCAATATATTTTTTTTGAATTTCGTTGTTTTGTACGCGCAGGGGTACCGTGAGAAAACGTTCATCTTCAATCATCCACGGCATCCCGATCACCTCCCTGCAGAATTTTTCATATAACTTCTGATTTCCACAGGCTATAATCACCATCCCGTCTTTGGCGCGATAAGTATCATAAGGAGCGATAGAGGCATAGGCATTTCCATTGCGTTCCGGAAGTTTTTCCGATTTAAAATAACGAATATAAGCATTTTCCAGACTGGCCACTACAGAGTCCACCAGTGAAACATCCACTCTCTGTCCGACTCCGGTCATCGTTCTGGCATTCACCGCTGCCAGAACACCGATGACCAGATTCATACCGCCAAGCATATCCCCCATTGCATTGCCGCACCGGGTCGGATGTCCTCCTTTTTCCCCCGTAATACTCATCAGTCCGCCCATCCCCTGAGAAATAATGTCATATCCGGGTCTTTGCGCATATGGGCCATAGGAACCAAAACCTGAAAGCTGTCCATAAATCAGCCTGGGGTTTATTTCATGCAGTACCTCATATCCCACTCCCAGTTTATCCATGACTCCCGGGCGATAATTCTCCAGCAAAATATCCGCCTTTTTCACCAGCTTTAGGAGAATTTCCCTGCCTTCCTCTGTTTTCAAATTCAGCGTGATTCCCTTTTTATTGCGATTCAAGTTCGCATAATACATACTTTCCCCGTGCTCATAGGGGCCGTACCCTCTCGAATCGTCTCCGCCTCCCGGCATCTCTATCTTAATAACATGGGCACCGAAGTCTCCCAGTATCGATCCCGCATAAGGCCCCGCCACCACTCTTGTCAGGTCCAAAACCACTAAATTCTGCAGCGCCTGCATTACATTATCCGCTCTATCATCCATACCTCTGTATATCTCCCGCCATCTGTTACTCAACTGTCGCCATCGATTCTTGTAAAATTGGAAGCTCTATATAAGAGCTTCCCGCTCCATTGCAGTAAATAGTCTGCTTTGCAGTGCGACTCTTGTCCTGTTTGGACCAAAGTCCTGCATAATTGCTGTGAATGGAATACTGTGGAAAATCAGATGATGAAATATCCAATCGGAGCCGACTCCCTTTTTGTACCTCCCATGCAATATCCCACATCTCTACCACCACTTCTGTGGGAGTTCCCGGCACGTAGGCATCCCCCGGATGATCTGCGGCAATCGTCGTAATCGAAGATCTGATATTGACTGTCCGTCCGTCTTTGTCTACTTCCATCAGTTTTGCAGTGAAAGCCGTATCCTCGCAGTCGCTGGACACCTGCAGCGAAACCCGGATCTTTCCTCCGATTACAAAACTATCTTCCACAATATCCGACACAAAGCTCAGCACATCCGCACGTTCCCCGATCGGCGGCTGATAGCGGCTTCCTACTTTTTCTATACTTTTCAGCATCGCCTCCGCCCCCAGCGATCTCGTCGGATTTTCCGGATCGTACAGATAGGAGCACTCCCCGCTGCAATTTTCTTTCTGCAATTCCAGCGTTCCTTCTCTCTGTTTTTCCGCGTATTTCTCTGTATTCAGATAATATTTTTTACACTCTCCCACCGGCATCGGCCAGGCATCCAGCTCCCGCCACTCGTCTCTGCCAATAATATAAATCTGGGCCTTTTTCTCCGGAATTCTGTCCTCCACAAGCAGCGTCCGGAACCAGTCCGTCATAGATTTTACTTCGCTGTTTTCCAGGTTACGCGGTGTTCCCCATTCCAGACAATTCATCGAAAAATGATTCCAGCATCCGACTCTCAGTGTACTCTTTCCGCGAACGGAGTCATTGAGCATCTCATAGGACTTCAACGCGCTCCCCAAATGATGATCATACCATCCTTCTGTGATCAGTAGCGGAATCTGCACCTTTTCCGGAATATCCCGCAGCATTTTCCAGAATCCCTGCTGCCAATAAGGATCTGTCTCTTCGACCGCCGTAATCCAGTCCCGGTACCACGGTATTTTCTTACCCCACAATTTTTCATCCACTTCTATCTGCGGCCGGTATCTGCAGCTCTCTTCATAGTCTGCCGTAACCGGAAATCCCGCATTTTCCATCGCCCATGACGTCAAGACGTCATGGCGGAAAGCCCCTTTACAATAGGCCGAGGTAAACCGATCCGTCCCGTAAACTCCGAGATACATTCCCTTTACCTTATCCGGAACCTTGTCCGCCATACACCATCCTGTCAGAGCCAGATAGGAATCTCCCCAGTAGCCAACATTCCTGACCCACGCTTCTCCCTGCAGCCACTCCAGCGTCTCCAGACCATCTCTGCGCTCGTTAATATTCGGCGTCCATTCTCCTCCCGACTCCCCGGTTCCCCTGCAGGATTGTATGATATAGACAAAGCCTCTGCGTGCCAGATTGCGCCCATGAAGACGATAGGAGTCCATCCCATGAAAGTACGGAGAGCGCTGCAGGATCACCGGATAAGAAAGATCCTTCGCTGCGCTTTTCTTTATACACGGCCGGTAAATATATGTTTTCAGCCTGATTCCATCCGACATCGGAAGATCTATTTCCTCTACTTCCGCTTCTTCGCATACCAATGGCATATCCAATGCATCATACTCTCTCTGTGTCTGCCGCAGCAGCTCTGCAAACATATCCTCCGCCATGGGTGACCTCCGTTCTTGACTATCCTTCCATTTTTGAAAAGCTGTTCTCTTTACCGATTCACGATGTGACACGCCACTTTATGACCATTTTTTCCTTCCCGCAGAAGCGGCATTTCCGTACGGCATTTTTCTGTCGCATAGGGGCATCTCGTTGAAAAAGCGCAGCCCGCCGGGCGTTTCATCGGACTCGGCACTTCTCCCTGTACAATTTGCCTGGCTCTCTCTTTTTCCAGTTCCGGATCCGGAACCGGAACTGCTTCCAGCAATAATTTTGTATACGGATGCAGCGGATTAGAATACAGCTCATTCCAATCTGCAAATTCAACCATTTGTCCCAGATACATGACCGCCACCCGATCACTGATATGCCTCACAACCGACAAGTCATGGGCAATAAAAAGATAAGTAAGGCCCAGGCGTTCCTGTAACTCCTCCAGCAAATTAATGATCTGTGCCTGAATTGACACGTCCAATGCCGAAATCGCCTCATCACAGACGATAAACTGCGGATTCGTCGCCAGAGCTCTCGCAATAACAAGGCGCTGCCTCTGTCCGCCTGAGAATTCATGCGGCACTCTCTCCCTGTATGCAGGATCGAGACTGACTAATTCGAAAAGCAATTTCACCCGCTCTTCCATTTCCTGCCGGCTCATTCCCGTATTAAAATTCTTCATCGGTTCCATAACAATATCGCCGGCCCGCTGCCTCGGATCCAGAGAGCCATATGGATCCTGAAAGATCATCTGCATATTTCGCCGATGCTCTCTCATTTGCACATCGCTCAGTTTTGTAATATCTGTTCCATTAAAAATAATCTTACCGCCCGACGCTTCATTCAGACGCAGCACCGTCCTCGCCACCGTCGATTTTCCACAGCCGGATTCTCCTACAAGCCCAAAGGTTTCTCCCTTATAAATATCAAAGGAAACGCCATCTACCGCTTTTACTTCCGCCACTTTCTTTTTCAGCAATCCTTTGTAAACCGGGAAGTACACTTTTAAATCCTGGACTTCCAGAATACGGTCCGCCTCGGTGAAATGTTTCTCTCCTTTATAATATTTTCTATCCGTATCCCCAAAGCTTCGTTCGGGCTTGCTTTCTTTGGATATCATCCTATGGCATGCCGCAAAATGCCCCTCTTCTCCGGGAATCGGCTGCAATACGGGCTCCTTCCCCTCTTCACATTCCCTGGTCGCATAAGGACAACGGTTCACAAAAGCGCACTGGTCTTTTCTGTCCACTAAATTAGCCACATAGCCAGCAATCGGAATCAATTTTCTGTCTTTAGGATCATGGAGCCCCGGAACCGCATTCATAAGTCCGATGGTATAGGGATGTCTGGGGTTTTTGAAAATTTCGCTGGTGCTTCCCCTCTCAACAATTTCACCCGCATACATCACATAAACACGCTGCGCGTATCTTGCTACAATACTCAGATTATGCGTTACCATTACCATCGCCGCATTGCGTCTGCGCACAATGTCCTGCATCAGATCCAGAATCTGCGCCTGAGTCGTTACATCAAGAGCCGTTGTCGCCTCATCCGCAATCAACAGCTTGGGATCGCAGGACAGCGCCATTGCAATGACAATACGCTGACGCATGCCGCCTGAGAACTGATGAGGATACGCATCCAGTCTCGTTTCCGGATCCGGAATTCCGACCTCTTTCATAAGTTCTACGGCGCGCGCTCTGGCTTCCGCTTTACTTATTTTCAAATGAAGAATCATCCCCTCTGTGAGCTGATCCCCAATTGTCATAACAGGATTCAATGAAGTCATTGGCTCCTGAAAAACAATGCCAATTCCGCCTCCACGAATTTTCTGCAGTTCTGCGCTGTTCTGTTCGTAGTCCAGCAAATTCTTGCCTTCGAAGAGAATCTCTCCCCCGGTAATTTTGCCCGGCGGACAGGGGATCAGCTGTACTCCGGAATATTGCGTTACACTTTTCCCACTTCCGCTTTCTCCCACAAAAGCGACAATTTCACCCGGATCCAGATAATAGGAGACTCCATTCACCGCTTTCAGGATCCCTTTGGACTGTTTGAATTCCGTACGTAAATTTCTTACCTCGATCAAATGTTCCATGCCATTCTCCTATCGTGTTCCGCGCAGTCTCGGATCTGTCGCATCTCTCAGCGCATCGCCGCACACATTGAACGACCATACCGTCAAAATAATAAAGATACCGGGAATGATTGCTATATGGGGCTGATTCGACAAATAACGGTACCCATCGCTTACCATGCTGCCCCAGGAAGCTGTCGGCGGATTGATTCCCATGCCCAGGTAGCTAAGTCCGGCTTCCACCATAATGGCCGTACCAAGATTCATTGTCGCCAATACCAGATTTGGCGCGATGCAATTCGGTAAAATATGCTTAAGTGCATTCTTTGCCCGCGTCGCCCCGCCGATTTTACCGGCAGTTACATAATCCAATTGTTTTACCGCCAGAACCTGTCCTCTCGTCATTCGCGCATATCCCGGCATCATTACAATTCCAATGCACAGCATAATATTGCCAAGTCCTTTGCCTAAAATAGACCCAAGGAATAACGCCAGGATGATAACAGGAATGGACATCATGGCGTCCATAATCCTCATAATGACCGCATCTACCCATTTCCCCAGATATCCTGCTGTCAGCCCCAGCGTAATTCCAATACTTCCTGCTATCAGCGTGGAAACCAGCCCGACTGACAGAGACGCTCTTGCTCCGTAGATAATTCTGGAAAGCAGATCTCTTCCAAGCGCATCCGTTCCAAAAATATGCGCGAGCGACGGCCCCTTCAGCATATTAAGCAGATCCTGCTGATTAGGATCATACGGCGCAACCAGAGGAGCAAAAATTGCAGAAAATACCATAATAAGAATAATCGCAAAGCCCGCCCTCACCGTTTTTCTTTCAAAGAATGCTTTACCGAATTCTTTTCTTCTCTCTGCGGCAGGGGTCAGCACCTTTTTTTCTTTGTTCACCTTGCCACCTCCTAATTCACACGAATCCGCGGGTCAATATAGCCATATAAGATGTCTACCAACAGATTGCAGACAACAACCGCCACCGCAATCACAAAGGTCACATTCTGCACTACCATGTAGTCTTTATTCGTAATAGCAGTCATCATCAACGAGCCAACTCCCGGAATATTAAACAGGTTTTCAATCACTACCGTGCCACCGATTAGACCTCCAATTGCCCCTCCCAGCATCGTTACCACTGGAATTAAAGCATTTCGCAGTGCATGGCGGTACACCACCCGATGTTCCGGAAGACCTTTTGCACGCGCTGTTCGAATATAATCCTGCGAAACCACTTCCAGCATCGCAGAACGCGTTTGTCTTGTCGTAGATGCCAGATGCCCCAGCGATAAAACAATAACCGGCATAATGAGACAGCGTAAATATCCGATCGGACTTTCTGCAAAAGAAACATATCCCTGTACCGGCAGCCAATTCAGTTTCAATGCAAAAACATAAACAAGAATCATTCCAACCCAGAAGGTGGGCGTTGCGATTCCAATATTTGCAATAGACGTCAGGATGGAATCCAGTTTTTTTCCTCTGTGCGTGGAGCTGACAACCCCCAAAACAATTCCTATCGCCAACGCCAGCAAAAACGCCGGCAGTGTCACTGACAAAGTGCACGCCACTCTCTTGATCAACAACTCGCTGACATCGATAGAATACGTAATAGATCTCCCCATCTCGCCGTGAAACAGTCCTGAAATCCATTTAAAATACTGTACGTACAAAGGCTGATCCAACCCAAACATCTGCGTATAATAGCTGATTTGTTCAGGCGTCGCCGTATCTCCCAGATAAATCTGTATCGGATCACCCGGGAGCAGATGCATTAATCCAAATACCAGGACTGTGACAATCACTACCACTATCAGAGATTGCGCAAGCCTTTTTAAAACATAGCTTCCCATAAAAAGCCTCCACTTTTAAAAAGAGCCGCCGCTTCCCTTATATCTATTGAAGCGGCGGCTTCGTCAATCTGACGACATTACCTATCCAGCCAGCAGGTCGCCGGAGACCATGTCGCAGCATGCACTACTGCAAATTGCCCACCTTTTACATCCGTACTGCGAATCCATACCGCGCTGTTTACAAACAGCGGTTCCCCAAATAACGCATACTCGTCGTAAATCTTCTCCTGCAGCTCCCATTCCAGTGCGATTTTCTCTTCGTCATTCGTTGCAACTCTGATCTGCGCCAGCAAATCCAGGCAGTCATCCGGATGTTGGATACCCTTTGCATAGTATGCACCGTCCACATCCAAATGCCTTCCCATATACAATCCGAGATCCGGTCCGATCGATGCGAAGTGCCAGTAAAGCCCCGTCCATCCATTGCTCATAATGTCGTTTCCTTTGGCCGCATCTACCGTTTCTATATTTGCCGTAATTCCCACTTCCGCCAGACTCGCCGAGACAACTGCGGCCGCATTGGCATAGAATCCCGTACTTCCCGGTACATACAAGGTTGTTGTAAAGCCGTCCGCATATCCCGCTTCCGCCAAGAGTTCCTTTGCTTTCTCCGGATCATAGGAGTAACCGACAACATTCGGATTATACGTCACAGATCCCGGCGCCGCCCACTGGTTTGTCCGCTCATAGAGCCCATAGCTCAGAGAAGAAACCAGCGTGTCCCAATCCACCGCATAGCAGAATGCCTGTCTGACCCTTGCATCATAGAAAGGATCCGATTCATCCGCACTGGACGGAATCAATCCAACCGACTCAACGCCCTGTCCGTTTGCGTTTCTGTCTACCGTGTAATTGCTGTCATTCTGCACATTATTCCACAGGTCAACATCTGCATAGGTAACGACATCAATTTCTCCGGCTCTCAAAGAATTCTCCAGTGTTGTCGCGTCAGCATAAATCGTGAACTCCACTCCGTCCAGATAGGGCTGTCCTTCTACGTGATAATTTTCATTTTTGGTATAGGATACCGAAACTCCCTGTTCGAATCCGCTTACAACAAACGGTCCTGTTCCGCAGGAATTGCTTCTCAACCACTCCACGCCCTGCTCCTCATAAGCCGTGGGAGACATATAGTAAATAAAGAATCCCACCAGTTCCAGGGAAGAAGAGTTCCATTCTTTCAGATTGATCTGTACTGTCTTTTCATCAATGACATCAACAGAATCCACATTATTGACTTCACTGCGTCCGGCTTCCTGGTATTTCTCAATATTCCACTTCACCGCCTCCGCATTAAATGCTGTTCCATCAGAAAACGTCACTCCATCTGCCAAAGTAAACAGAAGCGTTGCATTCTCGGCATCCGCCTCCCATTCGCTGGCTAACTGACCGATAATATTACCATCCTCGTCATAGTACAGAAGAGATTCATAGGCGCATCTCAAATACTCGATAAATGAATTATTGGTGATTTCCGGCGTGTACCCAACCACTGACGGGCTTTGGGCTGTTCCCAGTTTCAAAACGCCTCCCGTCTTTGCCCCCGATGCATCCGCATTCGCATCATCAATTACTACCGACGATGCTTCTGCGCTTTCTTCCACAGCCCCTGCTTCTCCTGATGTCTCCTGTTCTGCCGCCGTTTCTGTCGCCGCCTCAGAGGATCCGCATCCCGCCAGCAGCGAAGCCGCCATCAGTGTTGCCAGGATCACCGACACAACTTTCTTCCTCATAACTGCCTCCTTTATCCTTTCCTTAATCTTCAGTCAATCGTAAGACTATAACGTTGTACTTAATTTACTACCCCCCCCTATTAAGTCAATAGTACAACGTTATATTTATAATTTTCATCATATTTCATAAATACTTTTTTATTTCTTTGTATATTTTGCACGCTTTCAATTCATTTTCTCTACCTTGTTTTCTTTTTTAAGACCAATAAAGAACGGCATCCCATCTCTTCACGAAATTCAGTTGACAATCTCCTCCTCCTGAGAATAAGTTATAAGTAACATGTCACTGCAAAGCGGGGTTTTCCAATGATAACAATAAAAGAAATTGCTAAAATTGCCGGTCTGTCCCCCAGTACCGTTTCCATCGTCCTGAGCGGAAAAGCCAAAGAACGCAAAATCTCTCAGCGTTCAACCGATAAAATTCTTAAAATAGCTTCTGAAAACGGCTATGTCGCTAATATTCAGGCGATCGGATTGCGCACTTCCGCATCCTCCCCTCAATATCGGATTGTGATTTTCTGGACCGCCGACTATCGGGCCAAAATTATGATACGCTTCATTCAGACAATAGAATCCGAAATTCTGGCGCGGCATATTGATTGCGAAGTTCTTTTAAAACCTTACGAGCCATCTCATTTAAAAGAAGCTATGACAGACGATCTCATTCGCTCCTGTCACGGAATTCTCATTTGCAACGCCTCCGAAGACGATCTGGCCTTCCTGGAAAAGTCATCTTTCCCCCGTCCTATCGTTCTCTATAATCGCTATTCCAAAATCTATCCGACTGTCACCATGGATGATGCCGCGATAGGCCGCCTTCCCGCCGACATTTTTGCAATTCACGGCTGCAGGAATCCAGCTATTGTCGCTTCTCCCGCCACGTTCAACGGAATGACCATGAGAAGCAATATCTTTGCCTATGAGTGCGTCGAGAAGGGGCTTGCGGAACCCGTTTACATTTCCTGCGAAGCCACACTGGAAGGGGGGTATGACGCTACCAGTTCTCTTCTTACCAAGTACCCGGAAACTGACTGTATTTTTTATTCCAGCGATACTCTTTCCCTGGGAGCTATTCGTTATTTTCTCGAAAACAAAATACAGGTTCCGCAGGATTTAAAAATAATCGCCGTTGGAAATAATGATCTGTCTTTCAGTGCCATGTGTTATCCTTCTGTATCTGTGATCTATCTTCCCATTGAAGACATGGCCAAAGAGTGTCTTTCCCTGTTAATGGCTGAATTAACCTACCGAAATAAATCCTCCACACATGCAAATGTGCCGATTCAATATATCCCCCGCGAGAGCTGCCCTGAAATTATCCCCCTATAAAACATTAAAACAGGATATGCCGGAATTGATCGTTTCCCTGCATATCCTGTTCTCTTTATTCCATTTCTATTCGCCTGTCAGGCGAATAGCATTTCAAAAATCGAAGAAACACGCTGTTGCTCACAGCAATTTCTCCTCTTCTCCCTCCAACCGTATTTTCAGTCTCATGACAGCGCTTCCCATAGACTTCCCGAGACTGTCCAGCCTAAGGCTCATTGTTGCGCCTCCTCCCAAGGCATGGCTCATCACGAAATTAAAGCCCCCCAGTTCCGGAAGCGGATACCTGACGATGTCTCCCTGTACCATATCGCCAAAATATTCTTTTAATCGTTCCGGTGTCACTTCTCTTTCGATAATCGAATAATACTCCGGTTTCCGGGCAAACACACACACATTACTCGTATCTCCCTTATCTCCGCTTCTTCCATGCGCTATCTCATTTAAATACACTTCCGTCATCCCGTTCTCCATTCCACCGCCCAGGGCAGTCCTGTGATTACCAGTTGTTCATCGCCCGCTGTTCCGCTTCTACACTTCTAAAATATGGCTCTCAATTTGCAGGGCATCTCTCGGCACCGTCGTCGGCCAAAGCGCCATCACCTCCTGTACATGCGCTCTGCCTCCAAAGAAAGACGCACCGGGCGGTCCATTCAGCTGCATCGGACTGATTTCCGGTATAATCTTGGCACACTCGTTTTTATCCTCACTAAACACCGCAATGCGCAGTACACACTCATTCAGATTCTTAATGCTCTCCTCGCTCATATCTGCCACATTCAAATGCAAACTGTTCAGTCCAATATAGCTGATATGAATATCATCCGCTTTCATTCCGAGACGCTTCATTCTCTTCATGATCACTTCTCCGCAATATTTCGCTTTTTCATAAGCGTCCGGCCATGCAAAACTGAGCATACTCACAGTCTTCCATCCTTTGTGGTAGCCCACACACAGTTTCAGCGTATCCGGCCGCTGCTTTCCTTTGATTCCCGACACGCGAACCCGGTTATCCCCTAACTGCTTCAGAGACGCATGACTGATGTCCACGTTAACGTCCGGTGTCATATAATTCGCCGGATCCAGAACTTCATACACAAACTGCTCTTTCACACTCTGCTCACAGATAATACCGCCGCAATCCGGCGCCTTCGTAATCTCCATGCTGTCTTCTGTGAGTTCCGCAATCGGGAATCCGAGTTCATCCATACTGGGCACTCCGCGCCAGTCATACATGTAATTGCCGCCGGCTCCCTGCCCGCCGCATTCCAGTAAATGTCCCGCCATAATGCCGCGCGCCAGATTATCCCAGTCATCTGCCGCCCATCCAAACTCATATTTTAACGGTGCCAAAAATAACGCGCTGTCCGCTGCCCGTCCAGTGACCACTACGTCCGCACGATCCGCAATGCACGCTTCTATTCCCTCATGCCCAATATAAGCGTTGCAGTTATATATTTTGTCTACGATGTCATTGAAATTTCCGTCGTAATCAAAATTGGGGAACGTCCATCCATCCTTTAGGAGCTGCGGGATTTTATCTTTAATGGAATCTCCTGTCACATATCCAATCCGGTATCCTTTCATCCCTTCCGATTCAGCCCAGTTTCGGATTGCCTCCACACATCCGGAAACGTTCATGCCTCCGGCATCCGTTGTGATTCGAACGCCTTTCTGCCATGCCTCTTTTCCCGCCTCTTTTAAGATACGTGTTACAAAATCCGGGGCAAATCCCTTTGACGGATCCTTGAGCTGCTGCTTGGCCATAATCGACAACGTTAATTCCGCAAGATAATCGCATCCCATATACTGAATATCTGCATGCCGAATCATATGAATCGCCGCGTCCGGACTGTCTCCCCAAAATCCCTGGCCTCCTCCTATCGCTATTTTCTTCACCTTTTTTCCTCCTCGCTCTAAAAACATGGTTAAGTATTACGTTGTAGTATTACGTTGTACTTATAATATCCTTATACTCGTTCTTTGTCAATTCCATTTTAAAATATAGTTTTTCACGCCTCCCCTCTTCCTCTCCCCTAACTCAACGAAAAATTTTTATTCGCCGCACTATTAAAAAAGCAGCCATACCAGAAAAGGTATCGCCGCTTTCAGTTTGTACTTTTTCTCTATATTATTCTCTACCGCACCGCCTCATAGATCTCTTCCGCCTTCGAGACGATCCTCTCTGCGCCTCTCGCCGCGAGAAACTCCCTGTCGCGGAAGCCCCAGTCCACGATAATACGGTCCAGCCCTGCGTTTGCCGCCGTCGCCATGTCCACCTCGGAGTCCCCGACGTAGACAGCCTCCGCCTCTGTTCTCCCGAGCGCGCACAGGGCGGCGCGCACCATATCCGGAGCCGGTTTCCTGCGAACTCCCTCCCGTTCCCCGACCGCCACGTCAAAGAGTCCGTCAAAATACTGCACTACCAGCTCCTGCACCGCCCCATCCGCCTTGTTGGAGACAACCGCCGTCTGGAACCCCTCCCTTTTCAGGCGGCGCAGCAGTTCCGGAATTCCCGGATAGGCACACGTCTTATCCGCACAGTGGCGCTCATAGTACGGCATAAAAATTCCCTGAATCCGGTCGCACTCCGACGCCTCCGTCCCCTCCGGCACTGCACACTCAATCAGCCGCCGGATTCCGTTTCCCACATAGGTACGAACCTCTGCGAGCGTGTGTTCAGGATATCCCGTCTCCCGCAGGGAATAGTTGAGCGCGTCCTTTAAATCCTCCAGCGTATCGAGAATCGTTCCGTCCATGTCAAAAATAACCGCTTTGTATTTCTTCATTACTGTCCTCCATTCCGGAACACCCGTGCAGCGGGCTCGCTTTGTCTTCTTATCTTCTCCGCTTCGCCAGTTCCCCGGCTTCTTTGCCTGTCATATGCTCAATACGCAGTTCGATCACCGCCATCGCCGCGTATTCCCGTTCGATCATCTCTGCGCGGTGCTCCGCGCTGTCCTCCGGATAATAGCGCTTGGCCAGCATCGTAATCGCATGATCGATTTCCTCCCGCTCCTCCAGCACTCTGGCTCTGCCGAATACGATCACGCTGCGGAAATAGGTCGTATATTCCTCCGGCACGACCAGATCCTGCCCGATCACGCAGAAAGACACCTTATCGTTCCTGCGAATGGCGTCGAGCTTATGGCCGTTCGTTGCCCCGTGAAAATAAATCTTATCCCCGTCCGGCACATAGCTGAGCGGCACCGCATAGGGATACCCGTCGTCTCCCGACACTGCCAGCACGCCTGACGTACCCTGCCGCAATATGTCCCGGCACTCCTCCTCAGTCAATGCCTGTTTCTTTCTTCTCATCTCTCTGAACATGCCAGCTCCCTTCTGAAGCGCGGCGCACCGGCTGCCCGTCTGCCGGAAAAAGCGCTTCCGTCTCCCAGTATATAGCGCATTTCCCCACCCGTCCAGCGTGAACCATGATCTGGTTTGGCCGCAGTTTCATCCAAAATATGTATTTACATTGCCGGTCCGCAATTTTACAATAAATACGGCAGCCTCACTGCGGCTGCGACCGGCGCCCGCGCCGCGAACAGCCTGACTTTCTTCTGATGTGCTGACAATTCTGAAGCGAGGATTTTCCTATGAAAAAAATGACAAAAGCAAAAATGTGGCAGTTTGCCATCGGACAGCTGGGCTGGAGCCTGCTCTCCGCCCTCATCACCAACTGGCTCGTCTATTTCTATCAGCCTGACGCCGACGCGATCGCTCAGGGGCAGACCGTTTTTATCCCGCAGGGACTCGTCGTCCTCGGCATCGCGACCGTAATAGGCGCCATTGCCGCTGTCGGGCGTGTTTTCGACGCCATCACGGATCCTCTGATTGCCAATCTCTCCGACCGGAGCACGAACCCCAGAGGACGGCGCATTCCCTTTATGCAGAAAATTGCCGTTCCTTTTGCCGTGATCACTGTTCTCGTCTTCTGGTCCCCGGTCAACGGCACCTCCAACCTGAACGCCCTCTGGCTGCTCGTCACTCTGCTGCTGTTCTATCTCTTTATGACCACCTACTGCACGCCGTTTAACGCGCTGATTCCGGAACTGGGACGGACGCAGGAAGACCGCATCAATATCTCCACTTATATCTCCGTCACCTATTTCATCGGCAGCGCCCTCGCCTACGCCGGTCCGTATCTCTGGGGTGCTCTCACGCCGTCTCTCGGCCGCGTGGGCGCAATCCGCGTCACCTTTATCGTCCTGAGCGCACTCGCTCTCATCTGCCTGCTCGTTCCCACCTTCACCATCCGGGAAAAGGACTATGCCTCCACGAAACCGGCAGAGGGGGACGCATTCACCTCACTCGTCAAAACATTCCGCAACCGCGAGTTCTGTAAATTTGTCGGCAGCGACGTTCTGTACTGGATCGCTCTCACCATCTTCCAGACGGGACTGCCGTTCTTTATCACCTCGCTCCTGCAGCTCCCTGAGACGATGACGACCATTCTCTATCTCGCCATGACGATTCTGAGTTTTCTCTGCTACGTTCCGGTCAATCTGCTCGCCAAAAAGACGAGCAAACGCCGCCTTGTCCTGATCGGCTTTGTCTGGCTCACTGTCGTTTACGCCGTCACTGCCGCCGCAGGGCTGATCGGTGTTTCCGGTATGGTATACGGCGGTCTGATCGTCCTGCTCGCCGCATTCCCGATGGCGATCCTCGGCATTCTGCCCCAGGCGATTGTCGCCGACATCGCCCAGAGCGACGCCGTCCTGACCGGAGAAAACCGCGAGGGAATGTTCTATGCGGCGAGAACCTTTGCCTTTAAACTCGGACAGAGCGTCGCCATGCTCCTCTTCACCGCCCTCGCCAGCGTAGGAACCGGAGGCGCAGGATACCGTCTGGCCGCCGCTGTAGCCGCCGTCCTCTGCCTCGCCGGCGCTCTCGTCCTCTCCCGCTACAATGAGGGGAAGGTGCTCGGAACAATCGAAAGCCGGCAGTAACACAGCTCTGCTGAAATCAGAAACACGCTGCCGGTCCAAATAGTAAAATAGTAAAAAAATCCAAACAACAAACCTCCTCCCGCACCGGTCATTCGCAAATCCGATACGGAAGGAGGTTTTATTTTTGATATAACTCCGAGGCGGTCCCACTGCCTCGAACGAATCCTTGATCCCTTACTGAGGCTGCACCTTGCCACAGCCCCGAGGCAGCTCCGCTGCCTCGTACGAACCTTGTGAGGGAACTTTAGCTCCCTCACAAGGTTCGTTTGTTACTCGCCAAACACCTTAATATAGTCCTCTTTGAACTTCTCAATGCCTGCGTCGGTGAGCGGGTGCTTCGTCATCTGCTCGATCACCTTGTACGGAACGGTCGCGATGTCCGCGCCTGCCAGTGCGCAGTCCGTCACATGGATCGTGGTGCGGATGCTCGCCGCGATGATCTCGGTCTCGATGTCGCCAAAGTTATCAAAAATCGCCACGATCGAATCGATCAGATCGATGCCGGGCTGACTGATATCGTCGAGACGACCGAGGAACGGGCTGACATACGTTGCGCCTGCGCGTGCCGCCAGAAGCGCCTGATTGGCAGAGAAGATCAGCGTGCAGTTCGTCTTGATTCCCTCGGAGGAGAGCACCTTGATCGCCTTTAATCCTTCCACCGTCATCGGAATCTTCACGACCATATTCGGATGAATCGCCGCGATCTCACGTCCCTCTTTGATCATTCCCTCCGCGTCGGTCGTTGTCGCTTTCACCTCCCCGGAAATCGGTCCGTCCACAATCGTTGCGATCTCTTTTAACGTCTCCACATAATCGCGGCCTTCCTTTGCGATCAGGCTCGGATTCGTGGTTACGCCTGCGATCACGCCCATATCGTTCGCTTTTCTGATCTCGTCTACATTGGCGGTGTCAATAAAGAATTTCATTGCTTTGCTTCCCTCCATCAATTAATTTGTTTGTGTCCGCGGCACGGCTTTTCTCTCCTGCCTCTGAGGCTGCAGGACCGCTTTGCCGCTTCTCCTCTTTCTTCTCCTATCATACCCCAGTTGCGCGGTTTTCGCCATAATATATTTGCAATCCGCACCCGATTCTCCTGCTCACACATCCACGCCGCGCTCTCTTCGGTATTCCCCGGGCGTTGTCCCCATCTCTCCCCTGAAACTCTCCGTAAAATAGCTCGGATTGCAGAAGCCCAAGTGCTCCGAGATCTCCTGCACGCTCTGCGAGGTGCCCTCCAGCAGCAGGCAGGCCTGCCGGATTCTCCTGCGCTTTCTGTACTCCGACACGGTGCAGCCCATCTCTTTTCTGAATTTCTGCGCCAGATAATAGCCGGAATATCCGGCCTGTGCCGCCAGCCGGGCAAGAGAGAGGTTCTCCGACAGATGCCGGTCGATGTAATTGCAGCAGGTCCGGACTGCAGGCGAAACCTTCTCCCCATTTCGAATCCGATATACCCTCATCACAAAATCATCGTACATCGTCGCATTCAAATGCGCCAGATCAGACATCGTTGCGGCATTCTCCACACTCTGCATATACCGGTTGCCGATCAGATACGCCGTCTCCGCATCCATCCCGCCCCGGATCGCCGCCCGGGTCGCCAGTGTGATGAAGGAGAGCACCGCATTTTTGCTCTGCCTGCTTTTCTGTCCGCCGGCCGCCGCCAAACTCCCCCTTCCCTCCAGTGAAAAACCCGCCGAAGCAGAGAGTCTCCCGAATATCTCTTTATAATCCGGACGCCCCTCTTCAATCATGCGCAGTGCCTCCTGTTCCGCGAGCCAGACCCCGTTTCCGGGCGCACTGTCGCTCTCCCCCCTGTTCTGTGCCCCGCCTGGAACGTGCTCCTGTCCACTCTCCGTCTGATATTGGAAATCGCTGACTTCCCTCTTCTCCCCCGTCACCGCAAAATGGAGCATCAGACCATACTGCATCCACACAATCAGCGGCGTCACCGGCAGCTGCCGGATTCGCTCGAGAAACCGCCGTGCCATCGCCGGAGGATATTCCCGGCCCGCCACCGCCTCTTCCAGTTCTCTGCCCGGAACATCTGAGGTAAAACACGGCCCGATCAGATGCACACGGCACACTCTCCCTTCCGCCGCCTCAAATGCCGCCACCCATGACAGCCCCAACGTATCCGAGAGAATCAGAGGATCTTTCTCTCCTTTTTCAAGATAAAGGGTCAGATAGCTCCTGCAGCTGCCGACAGAGAGGAACGAGTAAATGATCTCCACCTCCGGACAGTTTGAGGAGACGAGCGCCAGAGCCGGATCCAGCTGCCAGTAATAAATCGTCTGTCCGCACCGGATCAGTTCGCTGAAATATTCCATTCGCTGCGCCATTGTCAGTTCCATTCTCACCTCCCGCCGCTGCTTCTCTGCTCTGTCCGCACCGAAGCATTCGTCTCACTCCGTTTCATTCCCTGCCCCTGCACTCCCCGCCGCGTCACCGTAATTCCCGCATCGCTCATCCGCAGCATTGTCCTTGATTTTTCCCGATTTTAATGTCTCTATTTTAATAAATATATTATTATTTTAATATTTTTACAATAAATATTATTTTTCCAACAGAAAAATTAATATCCTGTTACTTACTTCACCACTTTTTCCGCTATCATTCTGATAAAAGCCTGATGAAGCAAAACCGCCGCAACGGCTCAGCGCGGCAGTCCGACACGGCAAACCGGCATCACAATTCGACACACCAATTCGATATAACAGGGGGAGAACAAAATCATGGGAGAAAGAGAACAAAAGAAACATTCCGGCACATCGGCAAACCCGGCGTATCCTGACAAACTGGGATTCCGGACCTACCTCGGAACCACGGCGATGAGTCTGACCGACGCGATGGGCGCTGCGCTGATGACGTCGTGGTTTATGGTCTATCTGACGGATTACGCCGGTCTGGGCGCATTCGGCGCCGTCGTGGGCAGCAGCATCCTGCTGTTCTCCCGGATTTTTGACGCGGTCAACGATCCGCTGGAGGGCTGGATCATGGATCGCGCCAAGGTGGGAAAGCACGGCAAATACAAACCTTTTATCATTCTCTCCATCCTGCTGACCTCCGTCGGCATTTCCTGTCTTTTTTTCGTGCCGGCCGGAACACATGTCGTCCTCACCTGCCTCTGGGTGATTTTTTTCTATCTGGTTTATGACGTCGGAGCTTCCTTCTACGCTCCGAATCTCGTCTACCGCACGCTGACGCTCGATCCGAATCAGCGCGGCAAAATGATGATCGCTCCACGTTTCGTCTCCATGCTGCTCGGCATGATCACTGCCGGACTGATTGGCATCGTCAATGCCGTCGATGCCGGTATCGGTGACATGCACACCTCCTTCGGTCTGACCGTCACCGCTCTCATCGGAATCACAGCGATCCTGTCCCTGCTCGGCATTTCTCTTGTCAGGGAAAAGCATCACGCGCCGAGAGAAGAGAGCGGGAGTAAGACGCGTGTCCGTCTCCGCGATTTTTTCCTTCTCCTTAAAGAAAATAAGGCGCTGCGCGTGCGGATTCTGGACATGACATTCTCCGGATTTATCTGGACCTTTCTTTTCGCCACAATGCTTTATTATATCAAATGGGGACTCTGCACCGATCTGACGACCGGTCAGGTGGACAGCGACGCCTACGGCGTCTATTCGCTGGTCTCTTCCATGATGATGTTTCTGCCGCTGCTTCTGGGCACTGCCATCGCCGTCCCGCTGATGAAAAAAGCCGGCTCTCCGATGCGTTTTCACCGGATTCTGCTCCTTTTGCAGGCGGCTCCCTGCGGACTGCTCTTTCTCTTTCAGGTCATCGGCGTTCTCCGCAGTACGCCCGCTCTCTTCTTCCTCTGCACGGCAATCACTGCCGTCGCAGTCGGATGTGATTTCATTCCGGGCGAGAGCATCAACATCGAGTGTATGGATTATGAGATTTATCAAAACGGAAAAGACCGCTCTGCCCTCTGCAACGCCTTTAATAAGTTTATCAACAAGGCACAGAGCGCGCTGGCAGGCAGTCTGATCGGCTTCCTGCTCGTCGCCATCGGCTATGTCGTCGATTCCAGAACAGGGGATTTTGCCGGGGATATTACCCGCATTCCTCATATGCTGACGTGGTTCATCGTCATCATGGGACTGCTCCCCTGCCTCTTCGGTCTGATTGCATGGCTTGTCACGCGCAGCTATCCCGTCACGGACGAAATCCGCAGTCAGATGAAAGAACAGCTGCTTCCGTAGGCAAGCGGCAGATGGTTCCTCCCTGTCCGGAAAGCGTCCTGTCGTTTCTTCTGCTTATGCCGCAGAAAACCTGCGGCAGGAAAGGTACTCTATGGCAAATTCTATCGGTGTCAGCCCGCTTCTGCCGGGCTGGGAATATCTTGCGGATGCAGAACCTCATATTTTCGGAGAGCGTCTTTATCTGATCGGTTCTCACGACCGGTTCGGAGGCACGCGGTTCTGTGAAAACAACTATGTAGGATGGAGCGCGCCGCTCTCTGATCTCTCTGACTGGCGTTTCGAGGGCGTCACCTATGACAAAACGCAGGATCCGGCCAATGCGGACGGCAGACTGGCGCTCTGGGCTCCTGACGCCGTGCAGGGGGAGGACGGACGATTCTATCTCTATTACTGCCTTGCCGACCACCCCAGAATCGGCGTGGCCGTCTGTGAAACGCCTGCCGGGCGATACCGCTTTCTCGATTATGTCCGCGATCCGCAGGGCGTCCCTCTCGGGCAGCGCCCCGGAGATACCCGTCCCTTCGATCCGGCTGTCCTGCGGGATGATGACGGGCGAATTCACCTCTATGCGGGACAGGGGCCTCTCTCTCCGCGCATGGCCAGAACACATGCCAGAACTCACTGCTTCGTCTTCCACATGGAGCTGGAGGCGGATATGATAACGCTGCGAACTGAGCCCCGGGCTCTGCTTCCGAATATAACGAACTCCGACGGCACCGGCTTTGAGGGACACGAGTTCTTTGAAGCCAGCTCTATCCGCAAATTCGACGGCCGATACTACTTCATCTACTCCTCCGTTCTCAGCCATGAGCTGTGCTGGGCCGTTTCGGACCGCCCGGACAGCGGTTTTTCCTACGGCGGAACACTCGTCTCCAACGGAGACATCGGCCTTGCGGGTCCCGTGCCGATGGGGTACAACAGCAAGGCGAATCCCGGAGTCAGGAACTACATCGGCAACACGCACGGCAGCGTCGAGAAGATCAACGGAGCGTATTACGTCTTTTATCACCGACACACAAACCGCCGCATGAGTTCCCGGCAGTCCTGCGCCGCGCCGATTACAATGACAGCGGACGGACGCTTCCTGCAGGCCGAGATGACGAGCTGCGCCCTGTGCGGCGATCTGCCCGGAACCGGCTTCTTTGAGGCCCGGATCGCCTGTCAGCTTTTCTCCGCCAATGGCGCTCTCTACAGCGCGCATCCGATGGTACAGAACCGGCGTCATCCCGCCTTCACACAGGATGAACCAGACGCGCAGGAGGGGCGTCAGTACATCGCCAACCTGCGGGACGGAGCAAGCGCCGTTTACAAATACTTCCGTTTCGGCGCGGATACTCCGCTCCCCACCTCCCTCTGTGCGACGATTCGTGGAAAATGTTCCGGCTCGCTGCTCCTTCGCGACGAGACCGGCGCTCTCCTCGCCAGCATCCCGCTCGTCCCGGCCAGAAGCTGGACATCCTTCCGCGCTCCCCTGCGCATCGGAGCAGGACGGCACGCGCTCTGTTTCACCTATCAGGGCAGAGGCTATGCGGACTTCATGGACTTCACCCTGCTCTGAACCAGAAAACAAATGAAAGGATACCCGTACAAAATGATCAAATGGATCTTTGCCGTCCTGACCGCAGCCGCTCTCGGCAGCCTCTCCTACTGGAATTACCGCCGCTTTATGCCAAAGCCCCGTCCCCTGACTTCTGACGGGCGGGGTAACCGCGTGACAATACGGCCTCTCTCCATTCCTGCCGCACACACTCTGTACGGAGAACTCCTTCTGCCGCAGGGAGGAAGCGGTCCGTTTCCAACCGTAATCTGCTGCCACGGCTTTGGCAGCAGCTACCGCCTCTGCCGGGACACGATGGGCATGTGCCTTGCGATGAGCGGATTCGCCGTCTTTTGTTTTGATTTCTACGGCGGCAGCAGACACAGCCGCAGCGGCGGAACGATGCTGGATATGTCCATTTTTACAGAGCGGGAGGATCTGGACGCCATCATCAGTGCGGTCTCTGACCTCCCGGAAGTGGATGCGGACAACCTCTTTCTGCTCGGAGAGAGTCAGGGCGGCTGTGTCTGCGGCATCACCGCGCCCCGTCATCTCTCCCGGCTGCGCGCCATGGTTCTCTACTACCCGGCCTTCTGTATCCCGGACGACGCCCGGCGGAAATTCGCCTCCCCCGCAGAGATTCCCCCTGTCAGCAAAACCTTTGGTCTGAAGGTGAGCCGCCTGTATAACGAACGCCTTCTCGACTACGATATCTGGTCCGAACTCTCCGCTTTTACAAAGCCGGTTCTGATCCTGCACGGAGACGGCGACACTGTCGTGAACATCTCTTACGGCAAAAAGGCGTCCGAATGCTATCCGGACGCCAGACTCCATATTTTCTCCGGCGAGCCCCACGGCTTTACCGGCAAAGGCAAGCTGCGCGCCGCACAGGAGACATATAATTTTCTAAAAAACATCATGTCTCAGAATACACAATCCTGAGCACTTCCGCGTCAGCGCAGCTTTCGCAGCTCTTCCAGCTCCGTCTCGCTCAGCCGCCGGTACTGTCCTCTCGCCAGCGAATCATCCAGCACGAGCGGCCCCATGGACAGACGCTTGAGATAGATCACTTCCTTGCCCGCCGCCGCAAACATCCGCTTGATCTGGTGGAACTTGCCCTCGCGGATCGTGATTTCCACCTCCGACACTATGCTTTCCGGCTGTGTCTCCCCTGCCGCCTCCTCTTCGCGTCCTGAAGGGCGCACCGCCAGAATCCGCAGATCTGCAGGAAGAGCAGTAAACGTCTCGTCGATCATCAGCCCCTGCGCAAACCGCTCCACATCCTCCTGTGTGACCTCCCCGTGCACCTTAGCGTAATAGACCTTGTCCACGTGCTTTTTCGGAGAGAGCAGGCGATGCGTCAGTTCGCCGTCATTGGTAATCAGGAGCAGCCCCTCCGTATCCTTGTCGAGCCGCCCCACCGGAAACAAATCGTTCCGCGCCCGATCCTCTATGAGATCGACGACGGTCTCCTGCCTCCTGTCCTCACTCGCCGAGATCACGCCCGCCGGTTTATGGAGCATATAATAGACATACTCCTCATACCGGACCGGTGCGCCGTTGCAGACGACCATATCCTGCGCGCTCACGTTCTGCCCCGGATCCCGCACAATTGCCCCGTTGACTGTGACTTTCCCTTTCCGGATCTCCTTCTTGAGTTCGCTCCGCTTCCCTACATTCATATCGGCGAGATATTTATCCAGACGCATACCGCTCTCCTTTGTCCGTTTTCCTGCTTTCACTCCTTTCTGTATTCTACCAGATTTTCCGGCCTCACGAAACGCTCGTCTTCACGGCCGCCTCCAGAATCTCCAGCCCCGCTCTCAGCTGTTCATCGGTCACGACGAGAGGGCACAGGAAGCGGATCACGTTGCCGTATGTGCCGGCGCTCTCCACGAGAAGTCCGTGCTGCGCCGCTTCTGCGATGATCGCCGTGACCAGTTCCGGTGCAGGCTCCTTCGTCTCCTGATCCCGGACAAACTCAATGCCCATCATGGCGCCCGTGCCGCGCACATCGCCGACGACGCCGTACCTCTCCTTCCAGCTTTCAAATTCCTTTTTGCAGAGTTCCGCAATCTCCAGCGCACGCTCCGGCAGATGATCTCTCTGCATGATCTCGATGACCTTCAGAGCCGCCGCACAGGCCAGCGGGTTTCCGGAGAACGTGCCGCCAATCGTACCGGGCGCCACCGCGTCCATGATCTCACGGCGCGCCGTCACCGCCGCCAGCGGAATTCCGGCCGCGATTGACTTGGCGCTCGTCATGATATCCGGTGCGCAGCCCGCCTCCTTCCAGTACTCGGAGGCAAACATCCTGCCCGAACGGCCAAAGCCGGTCTGCACCTCGTCCGCAATAAACAGAATCCCATACCGGTCGCAGATCTCCCGCACCGCCTTAACCCACGCGATCGGCGCGGGAATGAATCCGCCCTCTCCCTGCACCGGCTCCGCCACGATGGCCGCCGTGTACTGCGCGGGGGTAGCGCTCTCGAACATTTCCTCCAGAGCGTTCACATAGTAGGCCACCGCCTCGCTCTCCGACATCGCTCCGGGGCAGCGGTAGAGATACGGGAAGGGCGCGCGGTACACGCCGTCCGGGAACGGCCCCATGCCCAGCGAGTACGCCTTTTTGCTCGTCATCGCCATCGTCAGCAGCGTCCTTCCGTGGAATGCCCCGGTAAAGACGATGATATTCGGCCGTTTCGTATACGCCTTGGCGATCTTGACCGCATTCTCATCCGCTTCCGCTCCGCTGTTGGCGAACATCGTCTTTTTCTGGTCGCCGCGCACCGGCACGATCTCGTTCATCTTCTCCGCCAGCGCCACATATCCCTCATGCACGACGATATTCTGCATCGTGTGAAAATACCGGTCCGCCTGCGCCTTGACCGCTTCCACGATTTCCGGATGGCTGTAGCCGATGTTCAGCACGCCGACGCCGCCGATCCAGTCAAGGAAAATATTGCCGTCCACATCCTCAAACGCCGCGCCGCGGCCCTCTTTGATCGCGCACGGATAATTGCAGCGGATACCATCCGGCACCGCCTCTCTGCGCCGTGCCAGCAGTGCCGCAGCCTTCGGTCCCGGCACCGTCTCCGTTATGATTTTAGGTAATGCTCCTGCTTCCATAATACTCTCCATTCCGCAATATTCTTTACGCAGGCCGCGCCGGGTCATCCGCAAATGCGGTTTTCCGGCTGCGGTCCTCTCCTCTGTGCTCAGTGCTCGTACCAGCCCACCGGTCCCGGCGTCAGATTGATATTGATCTGCTTGATCTCCTGATACTCCTCGAGACCATGCACGCCCAGTTCCCTGCCGATACCGCTCTGCTTGTATCCTCCCCACGGTGCTTCGTTAAACGTCGGGTTATAGCAGTTGATCCATGTGATGCCGGCGCGGATCTCCCGGATCACCGTCATTGCCGTCGTCAGATCCGAGGTAAAGACCGCTCCCGCCAGACCGTACTCCGTGTCGTTTGCCAGGGCGATCGCCTCCTCCTTCGTCCGGAAGGTCTGAATCGTCACCACCGGCCCGAAGATCTCCTCCCTGACAATCGTCATATCCGACGTGCAGTTGTCAAAGATCGTCGGCCGCACGAAATATCCCTTCGCGCACTCTCCTTCGGTATACCGCTCTCCGCCGCAGACGAGGGTCGCGCCCTCCGCCTTTCCTTTTTCGATATAGGCGAGCACCTGCTCCATATGCTGTTTGCTGACGAGAGGCCCCATATCCGGATTTCTGACCGGATCGCCGATCGTGATCGCGTTCGCCCGCTCCGCAAGCCGCTTTACGAATTGATCCCTGATGCTTTCCTCAATAATGATGCGCGAGCCCGCCGAGCAGACCTCTCCCTGATTGAAAAAGATTCCGATCATCGCCCATTCGACCGCTCCCTCCAGATCCGCATCCGCAAAGATCACGTTCGGGGATTTGCCGCCCAACTCCAGCCCGATCCGTTTGACATTCGAGGAAGCCGCCCGCATCAGGGACTTGCCGACCGATGTGCTGCCGGTAAACGTCACCATATCGACATCCATGCTCTCTCCCAACTCGTTGCCGACCGTGGAGCCCGGCCCCATCACGAGGTTGACCGCGCCGCGGGGCAGACCTGCCTCCTCAAAGAGTTCAAACAGCCGGATCGCCGAGAGGGGCGTCACGCTGCTGGGTTTAAACACGATGCTGTTGCCGGCCGCCAGCGCCGGCGCCAGTTTCCACACCGCCATCAGAAACGGATAATTCCACGGCGTGATCTGGGCGCAGACCCCCACCGGTTCATGCACCGTGTAGCTGTGCATCCGGCCGAATCCCTCGTTGACGTCGTAAACGCCCCCGTGCGGCGCTCTGATCAGCCCCGCGTAATAGCGGAAGCAGTGAACGCCGTCTGCCACGTCTCCCTGGGCCTCCCGCAGCGGCTTGCCGTTGTCAAGGGAATCCAGCATCGCAAAGGAATCCAGTTCCTCTTCGATCCGGTCCGCAATTTTCAGAAGCAGATCGCTGCGCGCCTGTGAGTCCATATCGCGCCACTCTCTCGTCTCATAGAAGGAGCGCTTTGCCGCCGCAATCGCGGCCCGCGTATCCTCCACGCTGCTCTCTGCAACCTCGGCCAGCACCTCTCCGTTCGCTGGATTGATGACTTCAAACGTTTTGCCGCTCGTTCCGGACGTCCATTCCCCGTCGATATACATCTGTTTACGCTCCATACAGCTTCCTCCTTATCCCGTTTCTCTGCTTATTTATCCTGTTCTCTGTTATTCTCTTGTTCTCTGCTTGCTGTCTTGATCTCTGCCTGCTATCCTGTTTCTCTACTTTTTCAGTTCCGTCCACATCTGGTCGAGAATCGCCAGCGTATCGGTGTCGAGATTCTCCACAAATTCCGCGTTCTCAATCACCTCCTGCGGCACGTTCTTCGCGATGTTGTTCCGATACTCCTCATCCATCAGTTCGATCGCCGCCGCGTTCGGATTCAGATACGGAAACTCCTGCGCCACTGCCTGCCCTGTCTCCGCCTCCAGCATATAGTTGATGAATTTCATCGCATTGTCGTAATTCTTCGCCCCCTTGGGAACCGTCCAGTTATCGATGAACTTGTACGCTCCCTCCTCCGGGTAAACGATCTCAATCGCCGGGTTCTCATCCATGGCCAGTGCGATCTCCGCACTCCACGCCACGCCGATGGTGCAGTCTCCGGAAATCAGCGCGGATTTCGGGCTGTCACTGTCGTAAAGCTTGATGTTCGGCTTCCAGCTCAGGAGCTTCGTCTGCACTTCGGCGAGGGTGTCCGGATCCGACTCGTTCATTGACAGTCCCATGCTGCGCTCCGTCACACCGATAATCGCCCTCGTATCATCGAGCACCACCGTGGTGTCCGCATACGCCGGATTGAACAGATCGTCGTAGCCTGTGATCTCATCCGTAATCCTGTCGGTATTGACGCCGATCGCAACCACACCGCCCAGATACGGCACCGAGTAGACATTACCGGGATCATAGCTCGGATCCAGATACGCCTCTCCGATGTTCCCCAGATTCGTCAGCTGCTCCTGATCCAGCTCCTCGAGCATATCGTTGGCGATCATCTGCTGCACCATGTAATCGCTGGGCTGCACGATATCGTAAGCGCCCTCTTCCTCTGATCTCACCTTGGCCAGCATATCCTCGTTGCTGGAAAACGTGGAGACGTTGACCTGAATGCCTGTCTCCTCCTCAAACTGTTCAATGACAGCGTCCGGCACATATTCCGTCCAGATAAAAAGATTCAGCTCTCCCGCGTTTCCCGCCGCCGAAGCCGTGGACGCTCCTCCCCCGCACGCCGAAAGGGGCAGGGCTGCCATCGCCGCCATCAGTACCGCAATCACTCTTTTTTTCATAAGTCTCCTCCTCTGCCGCAGCCTGTCTGCGGCACTGCGTACAGAAACCGACCGTGCGGTTTCCGCGTTACCGTCTTACTTTCCCATCCGCTCCGCCGCCATCGCCCGCAGCTTCCCGGGCAAATCGCTCTGCGTCAGAACGACAAGCAGGATCGTACCGAGCAGAATCAGCGTCGAGAGCGCGTTGACATCCGGTGAAACGCCGCTCTTGATGCTCTCCATCACCTTGAGCGGGAAGGTCTTGACCTGACCGTTCGTGAAGTAGCTGACGATCACATCGTCAATCGAGAGGGTAAAAGCCAGCAGAGCGCCCCCTCCGATTCCCGGCGCCAGCACCGGCAGCGTGACGCGCAGGAAGGTCGCGATCCGGTTCGCTCCCAGATCCATCGACGCCTCCTCGATAGAATTGTCATACCCTGACAGTCTGGCCCGCACGTTAAAGATCACAAAGGGAATCGAGAACGTCGCATGCGCGATGATCAGCGAGAGATGACCGCGCGGAACGTGTATATTGGTAAAAAGGGTCAGAAGCGAAATGCCGAGCACGATTTCCGGAATCACCACCGGAATATAGAGCAGGGCGTCAATCACGCTTTTTCCCCTGAATTTGTATTTGTACATACCGACAGCCGCAAGGGTTCCGACACAGGCCGCAAGAATCGTGCTGGCGATCGCTATGAGCATCGTATTCCCGAAGGATTCCAGCAGCGACTCATTCTCCCAGAGCTTTACATACCATGAGAGAGTAAATCCCTTCCAGCTCAGGTACGGCTTGGAGGTCGTCGCGTTAAACGAATTCGCGACCACCACGGTAATCGGCAGGAACAGAAACAGATAAACCAGCGCGCAGTAAATGACGCTCAGGATACTGCCTCCCCGCTTTTTTCTCTTTTTTGTCATAGTCCTCTCCTTTCCAGCGCGCTCTTCCGTTCTCTCATCCGCCCAGGCTCTCCATATCGCCGCCGCATTTCTGATAGAGCTTAACCAGAAGGAGCGTAATCAGGATCAGTGTGATCGAGAGCGCCGCGCCAAGCGGCCAGTTGTTCCCGCTCTGGAACTGTCGCTCGATCAGATTGCCGATCACATCCGCATTGCCGCCGCCGAGAATATCCGAGACGAAGAAATACCCGAGGCAGGGGATGAAGACCATGATCGATCCGGAGAAAATCCCGCCCGCCGTCAGCGGCAGCACCACTCTCACAAACGTCGCCGCCCGCCGCGCCCCCAGATCCTCCGACGCCTCAATCATCGAGCGGTCCAGCTTCTCAATGGCCGTATACAGCGGCAGAACCATAAACGGAAACAGGCAGTACACCATACCCAGCACCGTCGTTCCCCTGTGAAACAGCAGATCAAGCGGCTCGTCAATGAGTCCCAGCGCTTCCAGCCCCCTGTTGAGCCACCCACTCGTGCCGAGGAAGGTTCGCCAGCCATAGATCCGGATCAGTGAGTTCGTCCAGAACGGAATGATCACCAGCATGTAAAGGAGTCCCTTTTTGCGTCCCTTTGTCCTCGCAATCAGGAAGGAGAAGGGATAACCGATCAGAATACAGATTGCTGTGGTGAGCGCCGCAATCAGCAGCGACTGTCCGTAGATCTGAATGTAATTGGTATCCGCCAGCCTCCGGTAATTCTCCGCTGTAAACCGGAACACCACGTTATAGTTCTGATCAATTGAGCAGAAGCTCATCACTGCGACATAGAGCAGGGGAACCGCCACAAAAATGATCAGCCACACCGTCACGGGACCTGTCATGCACAGCGCCGGCAGCGTATTCGACCGGAATGTATGGCGGCTGAGCCCGCCGCTCTTCTTCTCTCTCATAGGCTCCTCCCTTCTCACACGAAGCTCATATTTTCCACTGCGTCATAGATTGCATGACTGCGCGAATGAATGAGCTTGGCGTCGTCCTGCTCCCAGTAGAGATAGACCCTGCCTCCCTCCGGAATCTTCTCCCCGGCCAGCCTTTCGATCCGGATCTCGTTGCCGTTCGGCAGCTCCGCGATGGTTTTCAGCACAGACCCCACATAGATCTGCTCCCGGATCATCGCCTCGATCGAGAACCCTTCCACCGGCTCCCTGGAATAACGGATCCGCTCCGGCCGTACCGACACAGCCACCATCTCACCCGGAGTAAAGCGCTCCCCGAACGCCGTCGCCTCTCCGGTCTCCAGCGTCACTCCGACCTCGCTGCCGCTCACCCGGCTCACACAGCCCTCAAAGAGATTCGTTTCGCCGATAAAAGTCGCTACAAATTTCGACGCCGGCTGCTCGTAGATCTCCTTCGGCGTTCCGATCTGCTCGAGAATCCCGTTGTTCATGATCGCAATCCGGTCGCTCATCGTCAGCGCCTCTTCCTGATCGTGAGTGACATAAATGAACGTAATGTTCAGCTTTCTCTGCAGACGCTTCAGCTCGATCTGCATCTGCTTGCGCAGTTTCAAATCCAGCGCCCCCAGCGGCTCGTCCAGCAGCAGAACCTGCGGCCTGTTGATCAGCGCCCTCGCGATCGCCACGCGCTGCTTCTGTCCTCCGGAGAGCTGCGACGGACGCCTTCTCTCAAAGCCTCCGAGCTGCACGAGCTCGAGCATCTCTGCGACCCGCTCCCGGATCTCGGCCTTCGGCGTCTTTTTGATCCGCAGACCGTAGGCCACGTTGTCCGCCACTGTCATATGCGGAAAGAGCGCATAGCTCTGAAACACCGTATTGACGTTTCTCTCGAAGGGCTCCTGATTTTCCACACTGACGCCGTTGACCCGGATGCTTCCGCTCGTCGCCTCTTCAAATCCCGCAATCATCCGCAGCGTCGTCGTTTTGCCGCAGCCGGAGGAGCCCAGCATTGTCAGAAACTCGCCCTCATAGACCTGCAGCGACAGATCCCTGACCACATGGTTCTCACCGTATCTCTTATTGACCTCCCGCAGGTCAACCATTATCTTCTTCTCGCTCAAATCCGGTCACCTCATTCCTGTTGCAGTCCTCTGCTTTCTTCCCCCGCTGCCCGATCTGTCCTGATTGCTGCTCCCCGTTTTCCATTTACGTTCTGGCCGCCTGACGCACTGTCCCGTTCTCCCACAAACGCCTCAGCCGCCTGACGCTCTTGCCGTTTTGCGTTCCCGACTTTCCTGCCGTTTTCCGCTTCCTACAGCGCCTTGTTTCCTCTCTCTCCGGTCCGGATTCTGACCGCGTCCTCCACCGGCTTGATGAAAATCTTGCCGTCGCCGACGTGCGCCGTCGCCATCCTGTCGCGCACCTCCGTGATGATCGGCTCCACCTTCCTGTCATGGACGACCACGCTCACCCGGATCTTGGGCAGAAGATTGATCGCCGTCTTGAAACCCTTGATCTCTCTGACAGGCTGCTCGTCCGAAAATCCTTTCTGCGTCCCGCAGCCCATCACGCTCATAATCGTCATGCCGCCGCATCCGAACTGATCCAGAATTCCTTTCAGTGTCTCCAGCTGCTCCGGCCGGATAATCAATACCACTTCTTTCATACGAACCTCCATTCTGCGGCGCTGCAGGCGGCTGGGCGGGTGCTCCCCGGGGACCGCGGTCCGCAGCGCTCTCTGACGCCCGCTTTCACCCATGAACCAAAAATTGAAAATCAAAAAGAGGCCGTCCGGTCTCTTTTGACCGTCAGCCCCTTCGCCTTTTGTTCGCTATTCCGCTTTCTGCTTTACTCTCTGTTTTCCGTTTTGTTTTCTGTTTTTCTCTCTGTTTTTGCTTTCTGCTCTCTGCGTAGTTGTGTTCTGCCTGCACTCCGTCTGTCCGCCTGTTTCCCCGACAGCGCCCGCCGCTCTGCGCACCGCCGTTTCCTGCCCCGCTGCGGGAACTTTATACTCTGCTGTGAGAGCTTTATGATCCTCCGCGGGAACTTTATGATCTACCACGGAAACTTTCTGACTCGCCGCTTCAGATTTGTTTCTTATCATACACGCTTCCCGCCGCTGCGCAATGGTACTTTTTCGATATTTTTCTACTTCTTTTGCAGTATTTTGCATTTCCCGGTCACACAATTAAGGAGTATTTTCCGTATTTTCCAGCTTTTGTCTTCCCCGCCGCAGAGGCACGTCCTTTTCATCGCCTAATTCATCCCGCGTTTTTGTCTCCCTGCTGCAGGACGGATCCTTTTCCCCTCCCAATGCATTCCGGGCGTCTGTCCCCTTGCGGATCTTCCCGCGTCACGCGCGCTTCCCTTCTTCCTTTTCCAGTATCATCTTGAACATCTGTACCCGGCTGCTGATTCCCAGTTTCCGGTAAAGATTCAGAATATGCTTTTTGAGCGTATTGACGCTGATCGCAAACTCCTCCGCAATCTCCTCTTTCTCCCGCCCCTGCAGCAGAGCGCGCAGCACCATCTCCTCCCGCCGCGTCAGCCGGTAGCGCTCGGCCGCCTCAGACACTGAGAGCTTGCCCTCTCCGCTGCCCGCTCCTCTCCTGCCCGCATCCTGACAAAGGCGGTACGCCAGATGCTCTTTGAGCGTATCGAGCAGGAAAATATCCTCACTGGTAAAGTTATCCCTGCCGATCGTCCGGTAAAACGTGATCACACCGAGAAATCTCCCCTCTCTCCCCAGAACCATCTGCATGGCGTAGTGCCAGCCGTTGGGGCGAAACCTCTCGCGGTAGCGCTCCGTCATCACTCTCCTCTCATCAGAAAGGACATCCGTTTCCCGATAAACCATACACCGGCCACTGTAGGGAATCTCCCTGTCGTCCTCCATCCCGCTCCGCTGCGCCGCCACAGCAGACTCCATTCCAAACGTCACCGTCCCGGCTCTCTCCGATTCCTTCCCTGCATCCGCCAGAAGGAAGTCCGCCGCGTCAAAATCCAGCACCATCCTGAGCTGCTCTAAGAACTCCCTCCGCATCTGCACAGAATCTTCTGTGGTGTATATCTTATAAATGATGGCATTGAGAACCATCCAGTCATTTCTCTCCAGTCCTCTCATCCTGCCTCCTTTCCGGATCTCTCCGCGCAGGCGCTGTGCCAAGCCTGTGTTAAATCTGCAATCTGTTTGACCTCTTCCTCCCGGATCACTCCGCCTCTCTCTGCGTAGGCGATGTACTCCGTCTCCTGCGATCTTCCGATAAAATTAAAAAAGAGCGGCGCCGTCTCTTCCGGCTCCGCCCCATTGCAGATTCTGTCTCTTTATGATTATTGATTATTATGATTATGCTGTCTGATTGTTCAGCCTGTTTCCATCTCAAACTGCCGTAACTATACCCGATTGTGCGGAATCCGTCAAGTGAGTAACAGTTCAGCCAGCCGAAAACAAGCGGTGCAAATCGTGCTTGCACGAATTTGTTCCGCTTGCTTTCGGCTGAGGGAGCGCCCGATCATGAGCAAAGGCAGCCGCGTAGCGGCGGAGAGCGCGCAGCACGGCTTTGCGAATGGCGCGGGCTGAACTGTTGCTCAAGTGGCCTCTGCTCATGTTTTCATTGACACGCCCCGCCCCCGATGGTATAGTTTGCTCATCGGACAAAGGGGTCTCTTTTGTCCGTTTTTTGCATTCCTTGCATCCTTTCCAACGTGTGATATAGGATATAAAAATTTACAAAACTGTACGGAACGCAAAATGAAAAAAACGTAACAGTTCAGCCCGCGCTATTCGCAACGCAAAAGAAAAACATTAAAAACGGAGGCTATCCATGGAATTCAATTACTTTCTTCCCGTCAATCTGATTTTCGGCTCCGGCAAAGTCGCCGTCCTCGGCGAAACAACGGCCCGCTACGGCCACAGAGCCTGCATCGTGACCGGAACCGGCAGCACGAAGCGCTCCGGTCTGCTGGATAAGGCCGTCTCGCTCCTTGCCGCTGCAGGCGTCTCCAGCGTCGTATTCGATCAGGTCACGCCCAATCCGCTCACAACGACAGCGCAGGAGGGCGCGCGCTTTGCTGCAGAACACGGCTGTGACGTCATCGTCGGTCTCGGCGGCGGCTCCATGATGGATGCCGCCAAGGCGATCGCGTTTCTCTGCGTCAACGACGGCGATATTTCCGACTACATCTTTGGCCGTCTGCCCGCAGAAAAGGCCCTCCCCCTGATTCTCGTGCCCACGACCTGCGGCACCGGCTCTGAGGGCAACGGCTTCGCCGTACTCACCAATCCGGAAAACGGAGACAAGAAATCTCTGCGCAGCAGCTGCATCATCGCCAAAGCCTCCATCGTGGATCCCGAGCTGATGATGACGATGCCTCCCTCGGTGCTCGCCAGCGTCGGCTTCGACGCGCTCTGCCACAATATGGAGGCCTATCTCTCCCGGACCGCGCAGCCGATCACCGATCTGCTCTCTCTGGAGGGCGTGCGCCTTCTCGCGGAAAACCTCACCAACGTCTACCGCAACTATGACGACAAGGACGGCTGGGAGCGGATCACCTTCGCCAGCACTCTCGGCGGCATGGTCATCAATACGGCGGGCTGCGCCGCGCCCCACGGTCTCGAACATCCCGCCAGCGGCCTGAAGGACATCGTCCACGGAAAAGGACTCGCCGCCCTCACGCCCGTGATCTATGAGGCCTCAATCGAATCCGCGCCGGAGCGCTTCGCCGTGCTCTCCCGCCTGCTGGGCGGACAAAGCGAACACGACTGCGCCGACCGCATCCGCGGCCTCCTGCGCAGCCTCGATCTCGAGCTCACCCTCTCCGATCTGGGAATTACCAGGGAAGACATCCCGTGGATGACTGACAACTGCATCAAGGTCTCCGTCGGCAACATGGCCAACCATCCCCGCGCCTTCTCGCGCGAGGAGATCGCAGAGCTGTACCGGAAGGCGATGTAGACAGTACAACGAAGCCGCCGCACCAACGACTATAGCCAAAGGCACGGCGGACTCGGCATACTTCTTCCAAACAGGATAAGCCGCCGTGTCTCTGGCAGCAGCTTTAGACTGCTTCCATTGGCGCGGCGGCTCCTTTTGCGTCATCGCTGTAATTGCAGAGTTATAGGGATCAGATGCAGAACGCCGCATAGAGCGGAACGATCTTTTTATTGTCCTCAAAGCCGAAGTTTTTGGCAGAGAGCTTAATCGCGTAGGCAGGCTGATACGTGTCCATGTAAACCTTCAGGCTCTTTGCCCTCGTGTTATCAGCGGACTTGACTTCAATAGGGATGAGCTGTCCGCCGCGCTGTATTACAAAATCTATCTCAGCGCCGCGCCCGGACTCCCAGTAATACGTCTGATAGCCTCGAATGGTAAGCTGCACATTGACATAATTTTCCGTCATACCGCCCTTGAAATCATTCAGTTCCTCCACCATGTAGAGAATATCATTGGCTACCAGATTCTTCTTGGCGCACAGCAACCCCAGATCAGAAACATAAATTTTGAACGCGTCAATATCGCGGTAGTTCTCCAACGGCTTTTTGATCTGCTCCACCTTATAAACCTGAGAGACAATCCCCGAGAGGCAGAGCCATTCGATCGCATTCTCAAATTCAGCCGCCCGGGCGCCCTTTTTGATCAGCTTATACTGAAAGCGGGTATTTTTTTTCGAGAGTTGGACGGTAATATTGTCGTAGGCAAGTCTGGTTTTCTTAATTTCATTCAGATTGTTGTACTTGCTCATATCATTGAGATAGCTCGCAAGAATCGTATCCTGCGTATGGCGAATCAGGATGTAATCGCCGGTCTGTGCGAACTGTATCACACACTCCGGCATCCCGCCCACGATGAGGTACTGGCGGTAGCGCTGCATCGCCGCATCGTGCAGAGCGGACGGCAGAGGCGTGTCGGTCTGAAAAGAGTGCCTGATCTGCTCCACCAGACTCTCCTCCCCGAGCGCCAGCATGAATTCTTCTATATCCATCGGATACAGGGTTTTCAGATCAACCTTTCCCACCGGAAAAGAATATTTGCTCCTGCTCACCGCCACGCCGAGCAGACTTCCGAGCGCTACGATATGATACTCCGGAGCGTCTTCACAAAAATATTTCAGGGAAGTCACCGCCCGCTCACAGAGCTGCACCTCGTCAAATACAATCAGCGTCTTCTCCCTCACAATCGTCTGTCCCGCGATATGCGATAAAATCGGAATCAAATAATCGGGGCTGATATTTTCCTCAAAAGTATGGTTCAGCTTCGGGTTGGTTTCAAAATTAAAGTACGCCACGTTCTCATAGCATCTGCGCCCAAATTCCAAAACGGAGTACGTTTTTCCAACCTGCCTTGCGCCCTGCAGAATCAAGGGTTTGCGGTGCCCGCTTTCTTTCCACGCTGTTAAATAGTCCGTAATTTTCCTATCCATGGCGTCCTCCTTCCCGGTACAGCCACAGTATAGCATATATTCATGTAAATATACGCGATATTTTTCTTTATTTTCGCATTATATGACATGAATATATTTTGAAACGCATTATACCTCCTCCGGCATATGGCGCGCCAGAAGGCGCTCCAGAAATTCAGAGAGCAGGAACGCATACGGACCGGGCAGAAGAAAGATCAGGAAGGGAAAGCGGTACAGGAAGGCGGCCGCCATCGCGCTGACCACATAGAGAATCAGCGTGGTTCCCAGATACCGGAATACCATATAAAACGCAAGCCTGAGATGAAATGCGGCGGGCATGGCAAAGCGCGAGAGCACCGCACAGTAATACAGCGCCGCCGGGAAGAGAATGAGCAGAAGAAAGCCATACAGCATAACCAGAAAAAGGGCGAAATCTCCTTCTCCGGTCTGCACCATTGTGACCAGATTGAATCCCAGCAGCGCAGCGGCTCCCAGAAATCCGCACCACGGAAGGAGGGATGGCTTTAAGTTCTCTCTGAAGGAGCGAAAGAATCCCCGCACCGCGTAGCCGTTTCCTTCCTTGATGCTCCGCACCACGGTCCGGTACAGCGCCGCCGAGGCGGCCCCGCAGGTCACTATCGGAAGCGAACACAGAAGCCACAGCAGTCCTGCCGCCAGCAGATCAAAAAAGTCGCTCATCAGCGTGACATAGCGTCCGCCGAATCCGAACACTGAATTTTCACCGTTTCTTTTGGATCGTTTTCCCATTCTCTCCTCCATGCAACGCTTCCTGCAAAATCCATGCACGTCGTATCAAAGTATCTCACCAGCCATTCGCTGTACCTCGTAATTTTCTCTTTGCCGGATCAGAACGCCGCAGACAACGGCGGCCTCAGGTCGCAAATCCCCTGAGGCCGTCTGCTTTTTTCTCTAATCAAGCGCACCGTTTCGCACAAAAACCGGAATCACATCAATCGGCGCCTGTGCCGTCACATTCTGTCCACCCTGTACGAGCGTGCCGTCATGCAGGTTCTTCCACTCGCCCGCCGGCAGGTAGACCTCCCGCTGCGTCACACCGGCCTCCAGAATCGGAGCGACCAGAACATCTCCGCCGAACATATACTCATCGTCGATCTCCCACGCTCTCTCATCCTCCGGGAAATCATAGAAGAGCGGACGCATAACCGGATCTCCCTTTTCGTGCGCGGCCTCCATGAGACGTCTCGTATACGGACGCATCTTCTCCCGCAGTGTGATATAGCGGGTGCAGATTTCCTCGATCTCCTCCCCGTAACTCCAGATCTCATTTTCCGCGCCGGAGATGCATTTCCCGCCTCCCGTCGTGCCCAGCGCTTCTTTGAACGGCTCCCGGAACCCGTGCAGTCTCATGACCGGGCAGAAAGCTCCGAACTCAAACCATCGAACGAAAACCTCTCTGAACGCCGGATCATAAATATTGCCGCCGTGGAATCCTCCGATATCTGTCGTCCACCACGGAATTCCGGCAATTCCCATACCGAGACCCGCACGCAGCTGATTGCCAAGAGAGCGGAAGGAGGAATCGATATCTCCTGACCAGACGAGAGCGCCGTAGCGCTGGGATCCCGCCCATGCGCAGCGCAGCAGATTGACGATGTTCTCCTGTCCCTGCGCTGTCATCCCCTCATAGGCCATCCGCGCATACTCGCGGGGATAAATATTGCCCACTTCCAGATCTGTCCCCAGATAATAGCGGTAATGCTCAAATTCGTATCCGGTCAGCTCCGGTTCCGCCTCATCCAGCCAGAATACATGGATGCCCTTTTCGTAATAATTCTTCCTGATTTTCTCCCAGACGTACTGCCGTGTCTGCGGATTGGTCACGTCGATGATCGCCGCATTCCCCAGCTGTCCGAAGCGTTTGCCCCGCTCCGACCGGATCAGACCGCCCATCTCCGTCAGTTCCCTGACCGACGTGCTCTCCTCGTCCACCGTGGGCCAGATAGAGACCATGAGATGCATTCCCATCTCCTTTAACTCTCTCACCATCCCTGCCGGATCGGGCCAGTAATCCTCGTCAAAGCACCAGTCCCCCTCGTGAGGCCAATGGAAGAAATCAACCACGATCACGTCGACCGGAATATTGCGTTTCTTATATTCCCGCGCCACGGTGAGAATCTCCTCCTGCGTCTGATAGCGAAGCTTGCACTGCCAGAAGCCCAGACCGTATTCCGGCATCATCGGCGCTTTGCCCACCGCATCCGCATAGGCTCTCTCAATTCCTGCCGGCGTATCCTCCGCAGTGATCCAGTAATCGACCTGCTTGGCGGATTCCGCCACATACTCCGTGTGATTCTTGCCATACGTCACATGGCCGATCGCCGGACTGTTCCAGAGCAGTCCGTATCCCCGGCTCGAGAGCACAAACGGAACGCTCGCCTGCGAATTCCGGTGCGCCAGCTCCAGAATGCACCCCTTGAGATTCAGGAAGGGCTGTTGGTACTGTCCCATTCCGAACAGTTTCTCATCCGGCGAAGCTTCAAACCGCACGGTAATTTTGTAATTATCCATTCCCTCATAGGGCTGGAAGGTGCGCGGCTCTATTTCCAGCGCACTGTTAAAATTCTTTGTGGAGCCGCCGAGATGGGATCGGATTCTCTGGTACTCCTCCAGCAGAACCTCCCCGCCCGTCCGGCGGAAGATCAGCTTGCCCTCCGGCGTTACCTCACAGCGGATCTTTCCATTCTCAATCACCGTACTGTCGTTTTCCCCGAAAATCTGAACGCGCCGCGCATCCGCCTCCTCCTGCTCCTGGGTTCTCGGAAGCAGAGCCGTCAGCTCCCCGTCCGTCAGAAACTCGCTGCGCTGTGTCGCCCGGACGCGCAGGCTGTTCTCGCCCCAAGGCTCAATGAGAAGCAGTTCCTTATCATAGCGCCGTATTAATTTCCCTTCTTTGGTCTGTATCATCCCTGTCTGTCGCCTCTCTTTCCTGTCTGTCTCCGCATGCCATCCCATATTCTTACTACAGGAACTCTTCTGATACCAAGATACCCGCCTGCCGCAGCCGCGGTACAGACAGGTATCCTGATTCTATCCTTATACTTCTAACGCAAATCCATTTCTCGTAAACAGCGGAATCTCCTCAAGCGGAGTCCTGACCGTAACGGTCTGTCCACCGGCAAATTTCTCTTTCGTCCAGACGTTTGTCCACTCTGCCCCTTCCGGAAGATAGACCTCTCTGCTCTCCATACCGGCATAGAGCACAGGCGCCACGAGGATATCCGGGCCGTAAAGATACTCGTTTTCTACCTCCCATGTCTTTCCGTCCTCCGGGAATTCATAGAAGAGAGGACGCATAACCGGATCCCCTGTCTCGTGAGCCGCCTCCATGAGGCTGCGCGTATACGGCCGCATCTGCTCTCTGAGATCGATATATTTCTTACAGATCTCATAGACTGTATCCCCGTAGGACCAGATCTCGTTCGGCGCGCCGGAGACGCAGGTCGCTCCTCCCGTCGTTCCATACTGCGGCTGATACGGCATCCGGTAGCCGTGCAGTCTCATGACAGGGCAGAACGCACCGTATTCGAACCAGCGCACGAAGCATTCGTGATACTCCTCATCGTAAATATTCGCTCCGAAGAAACCGCCGATATCGGTCGTCCACCACGGAATTCCGGCAATTGCCATATTCAGACCCGCGCAGAGCTGATTGCGCAGACTCGCAAACGTCGAATGAATATCTCCGGACCAGACAAGCGCCCCGTATTTCTGGCTTCCCGCCCATGCGCAGCGCAGGAGATTGACGATCTTGTCCTCGCCCGCCGCCTTCATTCCGTCAAAGAAGCCTTTGGCGTACATAGCCGGATAGACGTTGCCGATCTGTACGTTCGGCCCCAGATGATAGCGATAATTCTCGAAATCATAGACCGTATATTCCGGCTCTGCCTCATCCAGCCAGAAGAGCTTGACACCCTTATCGTAGTAATTCTTTTTGCATTTTTCCCAGACGTATTCCCGCGCCTCCGGGTTCGTCGTATCGTACTGAATGGTGTTGCCCTGATAGGTATTGTCGATCCGCACGCCCTTTTCCACGCGGGTGAGCAGGCCTTTCGCCATCATCTCCTCGAAGTTCTCACTCCGGTAATCAACCATGGGCCAGACGGAAACCATCAGCGTAATTCCCATTTCATCCAGTTCGCGGATCATCGCATCCGGATCCGGCCAGTAGGTAGGATCGAACTTCCACTCTCCCTGAAGAGGCCAGTGGAAAAAATCCACCACAATGACGTCGATCGGAATCTGGCGTCTCTTGTACTCCCGTGCCACCTCCAGCAGTTCCTCCTGGGTCTGATAACGCAGCTTGCACTGCCAGAAGCCCAGTCCGTATTCCGGCATCATCGGAACCTTTCCGGTAGCGTCCGCGTACGCTCTCTCGATCTGCGCCGGTGTATCCCCCGCTGTGATCCAGTAATCCAGCTTCTTCGTCGACTCTGCCACCCAGGTAAAGACGTTCTTATTGAAATTCACCTTGCCGACCGCCGGATTGTTCCACAAAAATCCGTAGCCCAGCGAGGAAATATAGAAGGGGACGCTCGCCTGTGAATTCCGGTGCGCCAGTTCCAGCTCCGCTCCCATCAGATCCATGAAATCCTGCTGGTACTGTCCCATACCGAAGATCTTCTGCTCTTTTCCCTCGAACCGCATCGTCAGACGGTAATCGCCTCCGATCAGGGGCTTGAACTCTCTGCCCTCGATCTCCAGCGAGCTCGTCGTCGGAGAGAACATATCCCTGCGATTCCGAACGAACTCTTCCAGAAGAACTTCTCCCTTCTCATTGGAAAAGGTCAGTTTTCCGATGTTATTGATATGCGCCGTCAGCTTTCCGTTTGTAATCCGCGCCTCGTACTCCCCGATGACAATCTGCGCCTTCTCTCCCTCCGGCTTTCCGTCGAGCGCCCAGAGTTCCTGCGGCATCTGCGCCTCCTTGGAGGCACGCACACGCAGACTGTTCTCTCCCCACGGTTCCAGAATCAGACGCTCCGCATCATAGCGGTAGCAGAGCGCTCCATCCTTCTCGGAAAAATAGCCAAGAAGAAAGTTGCTGTCCGACCGGAAATCCCCGGTTGCCTTCTGTTCCTCTTTCCTCACTTCATCTGCCATACCCGTTACTCCTTACTTGTGGGATAAATTTGTCTCTTATTCCTTCACCGCGCCTGCGGTCAGACCGCCGACGATATATTTCTGAAGGAAGATAAAGAGAGTAATGACCGGTAACACCAGAATCGTACCATATGCCATGATACAATTCCATTTCGTTCCCCATTTATTCTGGAACCGATAAATATTTGCCGTCAGAGGCCGCATATCCGCCTGCACGTTAAAGGTCATGGAGTACGCGAGGTCATTCCAGCCGTTCAGGAAGGAGATAACCAGCACCGTGATGATACCTGTCTTAATCGCCGGAAGCATAATTCTGACACACGACTGTATCACGTTGCAGCCGTCGATTCTCGCCGCATCGTCGAGAGAAACCGGCACGCTCTTGAAATAAGGGCGCAGCGTCACGACGATAAACGGAATCGATCCGGACGAAATCGCCAGTGCGGGGCCCAGATAGGTGTTCAGCAATCCCATCTTACTGAAAATCAGGTACATGGGAGTCAGCATCAGCGAAGCCGGAAGCATCTGCGTCACCAGGAACGTCAGCAGGAATCCCTTGTGTCCCGGCACCTTGTAACGTCCCATACCGTACGCCGCCGTCACGCCGAAGAACATGGAGAGAAACATCGACAGAAACGCAACGGCAAAGCTGTTCCTGACAGAATGCAGAAAATCCGCATCCTCCAGATTCTGCTGCCACGGTCTGACTGTGAAAATATGAGGATAATAGGTCACCACTTTGCCAAACGATTCCGCATCCGTTTTAAACGACATGGAGATCAGCCAGTAAATAGGAAACAGAAACACCACTGCAACGATGACGCCGAGAATGCAGTACAGAATATTTCTTCGCTTTTCTTTCGCGCTCACGAAAAAGATTTTACTTTTCATGCTACTCATCCTCCTTTGCAATTAATCTCAGGTAAAAGAGGCCGATGACAAACAGAATGGCGAAAAGTATCATCGCCGTCGCGGATCCCTTGGAGAATTCATACTGGGTAAAGGAGAGATTGTACGCATAGGTGCCGAGCACATCCGTGGAGTTCAGCGGACCGCCGGACGTCATAATATACATCAGGTCGAACGCTTTGAACGTATAGATAAAGCCCAGCATCAGAACCGCCAGAATAGCCGGTTTCATCAGCGGCACCGTAATCTTCCAGAATCTCTGCCACGCGTTGGCGCCGTCCACTTCCGCGCTCTCAAGCACCTCTGTGGAAATTCCGGTCAGACCGGAGGTCAGAAGCAGCATGTTAAACGGAATGCCAACCCAGCAGTTCATCGCGATCACGGCCGCCATGGCGGTTCCCGGCTGCAGAAGCCAGTCTACCGGCGCGCTTACCAGTCCGATTTTCATCAGGAGATCATTGATAACACCACTCGATTTATCAAACATATTTTTGCCGAGAAGAGCCGTAACGGACATCGGCATCATATAGCCCACAAGAATCATGCCGCGAATCGGGCCTGCGAGCGTAAATTTCTTGCTGAACAGCAGAGCGAACAGAAAACCAATCGAAAACTGAAAGATAAGACAACAAAAAGTAAAGACAAATGTATTTTTCAGCACCAGCTGAAAGGTTGCGTTTGCAAAAAGCTCCTGATAATTTTGCAGTCCGACGAACACGTCGGTTCCCGAGGCAAACGTCCTGACGTTCACGTTCTTAAAACTCAGAATCACGTTATAAACCAGCGGATATCCGAGAATAATCAGCATATAGAGAAATCCGGGAAGAATAAAACATAATCCCTCCCGTATCTTTTTCTGCTCCATGGTAAGTTTCATACCTGCCTCCAATCCTGAGATCTGAAAACAGAAGCGGGAGCCTTCGGAAAATCCGCAGGCCTTTCCGAAAACTCCCTTATGAATTGTCTGTGCCGCACAATCCATCTCCTGCTCTGTCTCATCGCCGCCCGCTCTCCTTCCGGTTCCTGTCACGGTTCCGGAAGGCTTCGCAGGTACTTGCGCTTCTTCTGCGATTTTATCGCATTACTGTTCCAGAATAGGCGTTTCCGCGAGAATCGGATCGATCACGGATGCCGCCTGTGCCGCAGCCTCTTCCGCCGTGCTCTGTCCGAGCATGCTGGCCTGTTCCGCCGTATAGATTGCCTCGGAGATCGTCGGCCACTGTGCGTGAGGGCCTCTTGCCACTGCAAAGTTCAGAGAATCGTTGAACACCTTGTATCTCTCGTCAGCCGTCCAGAAATCCTTAAGCGGAACGGAATCGCTGCGAACCGGAAGCTTTCCGGCAATCTCACACCAGTCCGCGTTGTTCTGCGCGCTCATCATGGTCATCAGGAACTTCGCGCACTCTTCGACATGCTCGCTGGTCGAGCACACACCAAAGTTCTCACCGCCGATAACCGTCGCCTGGTTACCGTTCTCGGAAGGCATCGGAACGAACTGATACTCCCATGTCACGTCATTCTTAATGGACTCCTCGTTGTCAAGGTTCTGTGCGATCATCCAGGTACCTGCTTCCACCATGGCCGCTTTGCCTGCCGCCCATGCGTTCAGCGCGTCGCCCTGTCCCCAGTTGACCACTTCGTTGCTCATGTAGCCGTTCTGCACCAGCCCGGTAAGGAAGGAGAACGCCTGAACAGACTCTGCGGAGTCGATATCCGAAACCGATCCGCCCGCGCCATAGAGCCACGGAATGAACTGGAAGGTTCCCTCTTCGTTGGAAATCGCACACATCGCGAATCCGTAAACGCCGTTGTCAGGATCTGTCGTCGCTGCGCAGGCCGCCTCAAATTCCTCCCATGTGGTCGGTGCCTCTTCGATGCCCGCTGCTCTCAGCATTTCCATATTGCACAGAAGTGCCAGACAGTTGGAGTTGTTCGGCAGACCATAGAGCTGTCCCTCGCTGTCCATGCAGGACGCCAGCGGGCCGTCATAGAAGTTATCCAACTCTCCCCAGCCCTGCAGATACTCGTCAATGTTGGCAAACACACCCAGAGAAATATAGGATGCCATATCGGGGGAATCCACCATTCCGATATCAGGAAGATCTCCGGAAACCGCACCGATCGTGTACTGCTTCATCAGCTCCTCACGGGACACATAGGTCGGAACGACATAAATCTCACTCTGTGACTCATTGTAATCTTTAATCATTGCATTCAGCGCATCCGACTCCGCCTCAAAATAGTGCCAGAGCGTGACCTCTGCGCCGCCGTTCGGCTCACCGATATCCGCTGTGCTCACCGCCTGGTCAACTGCCGTATCCGTCGACTCCGTCGTCTCCTCTGCCGCATCCGCGCTCTCCTGCGCACCATTGTCCGCCGAAGTGCTCTCCGATGATCCGCCGCCGCATGCCGTCAGCATAGACGCCGCCACCACGGCCGAGAGAAGAAGTGCCGCTAACTTTTTCTTCATACCTGTCCTCCTTTGTAAACGTAAGTTCCGGCTCTTGCCAAGTACATATCGCCGGTAATTTCCGCTGCCCATTCAGCATAACGCACAAAGGATTTTCTCATAACCTTTACTTTTAAGAAAAGTGCACTATTTTAAGAGGAAAATTTATTTTACTCTCGGCAGAGCATATAAAAAGAGCGGTTTCCCGCCCTTTTCATTATCCGCTGTTTCTGCGGAATTCCGTCGTGCTCACTCCCGTCTCCTCTTTAAAAATTCTGCAGAAATATTTGACGTCGGAAAATCCCACGCTCTCCGCCACCTCCTCCAGCGGCAGTTTCTGCAGAATCAGTTCCTTGGACTTCTCCACCCGGTACCGCCGCAGATATTTGGCAAACGGCGTCCCTGTATTCTTGGAAAAAAGATAGCTGAAATACTCGGCTGCGATTCCCAGATCCTCAGCCAGTTTTTTCTGCGAGATATGCGTGGCATAGGAACTCTCTATGATCCGCAGAGCCTTCATAACGAGAGGATGCGCGTCCGGATGCTGCGCGCACAGTCCGCCCCCGCCCGCGCTGACCGGCGCTGCCTCTTTCCCGGCGAGCCGCGCAAGAAGCTCTTTGACCTCCTCCGCCATGATAGGCTTGACCAGATACTCCTCCACGCCAAGGGAAATAGCCTGCCGCGCGATCGAAAATTCCTCGCAGGCACTGATAATAACGAATCTCGTTTTCCATCCCTGTGCCCGCGCCGCTTTGATCAGCGCAATCCCATCCATAATCGGCATACGGATATCCGTCAGACATACGTCAGGGGACAGTTCCCGCAGCTTCTCCAGCGTCTCCTTTCCGTCATAGGCCTCCCCCACCACTTCATAATCCGCTCCCGCCATGGCAATCAGATTTTTCAGTCCGCGCATCGCCCTCGGTTCGTCTTCTGCGATCAGTATGGTCATGTTCCCTCCTCCTCTGTTTCCTCTTCCTCTGCGCCTTTTTTTGCTCCGGGAAGCGGCAGCAGGAAAGTGAATGAAGTCCCCTCTCCCTGCTTCGTCCACAGAATAATCTCCAGTTCTTCCCCATAGAACATCGTCATTCTGGCGAGAACATTACGGATACCCACTCCGGTTCCTCCCACTTTTCCTTCTTCGCTTTCCCTAGCCTCCTCTCCTTTCTTTCTGACGTCCGTCTGTTCGCCGTCCTTCCGTCTTTCTTGCGTCCGCTCCATGCCTCTGCCGGCAATGATCGCCCGGATTTTCTCTTCCGTCTCCGGATCCATTCCGCAGCCATTATCCGCGATCACGATGCAAAGTCTCTCTCCTTCGGCGCCCGCCGTAATCCAGATACGTCCGCCGCAGCGGCGCCCCTCAAACGCGTGCAGAATCGAATTCTCCACAAAGGGCTGAATCATCAGTTTCTCACAGGGCCAGTCCGCATAGCGCTCATCCATCCGAATCTCATACTCGAACATTTCCTCGTAGCGCTCCTTCTGGAGATAGAGATACTGCTCGATCCACGCGATTTCCTGTCTCAGATAGACCTCCTGCAGCTTGCGGTCAAACGTGTAGCGGAGAATATTGGACAATTTCTTGATGAGAACGGACACCTTGGCATCCCCGGCATCGATCGCTTCATAATTAATGATTCCCAGGGTGTTGCAGATAAAGTGTGCACTGATCTGCGACTCCATCGCCTCCCGCTCCGCATCATACGCTCTCTGCAGGCTGAGGATCGCCTTCTCATGCTGCTCCTGCGCTTCCCGGCTCTTCTCCTCCAGCCGGTCGGCCATATGGTTATACTCTTCCGCCAGACTCCAGATCTCGTGGCGGCCGTCTATCTGTATTCTCGCCTGACTGCTCCCGGTTCCCCGCATTGTGCGCATGGCCTCCGCAATCCGGGAAATCGGCACGAGCAGCCGGTTGAGCATAGAGAGCGCCACCAGCACGAAAGCGGCGAGGATCACAATATAAACGACAAAGCCTCTCTGATAAATCTCATTCACATGCTCCCGCATCTGGGTCTCGTCCAGCCAGACAAAGAGCTTCCAGCCAAAATAATCCAGATCCACTTCGTAGGCCGTCCCGTCCGCCTCAGAAAAATCCGACAGTTTTCTGCCAATATCGGAGACGACAGAGGAGTAGAGCACGGTATCCTCCTGATCCGCGACAAAGCCGTACGCATATGTCGTTTTGGGAATCTGCACCAGTTCCAGCGCTTCCTCAAACAGATCCAGCCGCAGCGTCAGAATGAGTACATAAGAAACTCTGCCGCCGCTTCCGATATCGACCATCGGAATTCCGACATGCACTACCCGCATCGCGTCGCGCACCGGATGAATCTCCGGCTCCTCCGAAACCACGAATTTAGGATACTCCGCCTGCTCTACCCCCCCCCCAGAAAATTTGCTTATCGTCTCCCGGTAGAGATTCATGATCGCCTCTTCATTTTCCTGATTCCACATGGCGATGCCGCTGTAGGCCCCCCGAAACCGATCATACTCCGTCACCATACCGTCCGCCCCGACAATCGCCACGCAGACCGTCTCGTCCGGATACTGATAGGCCCTCAGCCTCTGCTGCAGCAGATAGACTCTCTCCGTCTCCGCAGTGCTTCTATCTGTAAGAATGGCGTACAGATCCGTCGAGGCCGCAATCTCCACGCCGAATCCCGTCAGATACTGCAGCGAGGCGTTGACGCTCTTCTGCACAACATCAAGAACCGCTATCTCTGTTTCCCTGCTCGTTTCTCTCAGATAGCCGAGATATTCCCGTTTGAGATAGTACTGAAAAATAACGGCCAGTCCGAAAATCACCACTGTCAGCTCAAGAATAACCGCCGCAATCAGATGCGTCCTGAAATACTGCAAAATACGCTTCATCCATTCGCCCCCGTTTCTGCCGCCTCTGCGCCCGCTCTCCTCTTCCGCCCCCACCGGGATCACACGCTCCTGCGCTCTCCTCTACAGATACCCCACCGGAATCACCCGGTCCTCGCCCCGCAGCGTCGCCAACCTATCGTACAGGCAGATCACGCCGCCCGTCCCGCGCTTCCTCCCCGCAATCTTGTCCAGCACAACAAAATGAGCGAGATCTGAGGGCGTCGGATCGGCATGCTTCTTGATTTCCAGCGGATACAGCGTTCCGTTTTCCTCAATCAGAAGATCGATCTCCCGTTTCTCCTTATCACGGTAGAAATAAAGCGGCGGCTCCAGAATTCCATAGTTGTAGTAGCTTTTGAGAACTTCCGCCACCACGAAATTCTCAAAAAACGCCCCGGCCATCGCCCCGTTTCTGATCACTTCCGGCGTATTCCACTTCGTCAGATAACAGGCCAGTCCCGTGTCGGTGAAATACAGCTTCGGCGTTTTGACTGCGCGGCTGGTCAGATTATTGGCATAAGGTTTCAGCAGATAGACAATATGGGACGCCGACAGAATGGAAAGCCACCGCTCCGCCGTCGGCTGGCTGATTCCCACCTCCCCGGCCACCGACTGCAGATTGAGCAGCTGCCCGACGCGGCTCGCCAGCACTGCCAGGAATCGTGTAAACTTCACCTCGTCCCCCACCTGCGCCAGACTGCGCACGTCCTTCTCTATATACGCGTTCACGTAAGCGCCGTAATACATCTGCCACTGAAACTCCGGGTGCGCGCACAATTCCGGCATACTGCCCCGATGAATGATTTCCCAGATCTGTTCGTAAGGGACGGAGACGGGCTCCCCATCCCGACGGCTCCAGTACTCCTCCACCGGAAGAAACGGCCTCCGCTCCTCCACGCCGAACCGTTCCCGCAGGGACAGCCCCAGCAGATTCACGATGCCGATCCGTCCGGCCAGCGATTCGCTCACCCGCTGCATCATCTGGAACTGCTGCGAGCCGCACAGATAGAACTGTCCTTTCTTTTTATCCCGATCCAGAAGCAGCTTGATCTGCAGAAAAAGCTCCGGTGCCCGCTGCACCTCGTCGATAAAAACCGGCGGCGGATTGTCCTTCAGAAACGTTCCGCTCTGCTCCGCCGCACTCAGCAGATTGAGCGGATCGTCCAGCGTCGCATACCCTGCCGTCTCCCGCGTCACTTCCTGCAGCATCGTCGTTTTTCCGACCTGCCTCGGTCCTGTGACGAGAACCGCACCGAACATCTGCGCCAGCTGGCGCACCGTCTCCTCCCCGTGTCTGCGGATATACATGCCTGCCTCCCTGCCAATTTCCGTGACAACGTCTTTCTTTTGCATTTTGCCTTTTGAAAAACGCTGCGCCCCATGGGTTTCGACTGATTTAATATATAATATTATTTTAGTCGCACCGACCATTTTCCGCAAGCGGAAAGACTTCTCCGGCTCACTCTGCCCGCGCCTTGTGTCCCATCACATCTCTCCCGCCGCATCACACCCTCACAAACGGTCTCACCACCGGGGCGAGGCTCATCGGTCCTTCCTTCGGGGCGTCGTACGTCTCTCCGCGCACCACGCATCCGGCAAATTCGAGAAAGCGCTCCGCCGCGGTCTGCGCATTCCACAGCTCCGTGATCGTCCGGTACGCCTCCCGTCCCATCCGCATCCGCTCCTCCGGATGATCCATCAGGAAGCGCGTCTTCTCCAGAAAATCCGCCTCGTCCTCCCCGTTGTAAATCATCCCGTTCTCCCGGTGACGGATCAGATACGGCACCGCCCCGGCCTCCGAACCGGCGAGCACCGCGCAGCCGCTGTTCATCGCCTCGTTCACCACCGCGCCCCAGCCCTCCAGATGATTGCTCGTAAAGAGGTAGATCTGACTCCTCTCCATGTAGACGCGCACCGCCTCCGGTTCCAGAAATCCGTAAAAGGTCACGCAGTCCTGCAGTCCGTTCTGCCGCGCATAGGCGTGCAGCTTCTCCTCCATCTCTCCGCTTCCGATCATATTGAGATGGAAGCGGCGTCCCCTCTCCTTCAAATCCTTCGCCATCCGCAGAGCGAACTCCGGATGCTTGAGCGGCAGGAAACGCCCCGCCCAGGTGATCTGCGTGCTCTCCTGCTCTTTTCCCTCCCAGAGCGCCTGCTCCTCATAGCGGCGCGTGCGCGGGAAGTAGCCGAAGCGGTATTTTTTGCCCGGATAGCTGTGCAGCAGGGCGAAATCAGACGCCACATAAGCCCCCGCACACAACAGGTACGCCGGTGCGTTTCGGAACCGGATATGCTCCTGATATTTGTGGTACAGTCCCTTCGGAGAAATCGCCTTCCACTGCCCCTCCCGGTACAGACGCTCGCTGACGCGCACGAGGGGCTTTCCGGCCAGCAGTCTCTCCTGCGCCAGCTCATCACACCCGGTCCAGCCAAAGAGCACGAGATCGCTCTCCCGGATCTTCCGCCGCGCCTCTTCCTCCTGCTCATAGAAAAGCGAGACATACGGCAGCGCCCGCACGTCGACCGCCCATCCCATCGCGACCCGGTCCTCCTCCATCGGCTCCGTCTGAATAAACGCAAAATCGTCTCCCAGCCGCTCTCTGCACGCCTCGCAGAAGGGAATCTGATGGTGATTGATGTAATTGGAAACAAAGGTAATCGTCATAAAAATTCCTGTTCCTCTTCTTTACCGCATCGACCGGTAAATCTCCAGAAGCCGCATGAAATTGGTGTCCGGGTTGTGGGTAATACGGGCTCTCCGGCGCGCGTTCTCCCCGAACAGCGCCGCCAGCTTCCCGTCGTAGAAAAAGGTCTCGATGCCAAGCGCCAGCTCGTCGGCTCTTCCGCCCGGAAAGAGAATCCCTTCCTCTCCATCCTCCAGCAGATCCGGGATTCCCCCGACCTTTGACGCGACGACAGGCATGCCGAGCAGCATCGCCTCCCCCAGCGAATTGGGGGAATTCTCTATAATAGACGGACAGACGAACACATGGCTGCGCAGGTACTGCTCCTTCATCTCCTGCGCCGACAGCTTCCCCAGCATCGTCACATGAGAACGCAGATGATATTTGCGGATCAGAGAGCGCAGATACCGGCCGTCCGCCGTGATCCAGAGCGGTGTCGGATACTTCTTGCGCGGAATCCGCCCGCCGTAATTCCCGATGATGGAATTGCCCGCCACATACAGATGCGCATCCGGAAAACGGCGCAGAATCGCGGGCATCGCCTGCAGCATATAGTGGAAGCCTTTAAGCGGATAATCCCCCTGACTCAGAAAAATACTGTGCGGCTGCACCGCATCCGGATCCCAATGCCCCTCGTAAAACGGTGCGCGCAGAGTCTCGTTCATCGGATGATACAGAGCACCCGGATTGATCTCCCCCGACGCCTCCCGGTCAAAGCGTGTACGGCCTGTAATATGTCCCGCAAGACGCAGCGTTTCCTCCTCCATCTGCGCCCTGAGTCGGTATTTCTCCTGCTGCTGACGCAGCGAGTCTTTCCGGTACCAGTCGCGGAACGTCACTTCCCTCTGCACCCGGTGTGGCAGATCCGCCATATAGACGTCCGCAATCCGGCCGCAAAGACCCTGCACCCCGATCAGCGTGTGATCCGGATCGCCGAACGAGCGTGCCATCGCCAGCGCATGCGGGAACTCCGTCCCGAAAATATGCACGATATCCGGTGAAAAGTCCGCGAGAATCCCCGCAAACACCTCTTCCAACTCCGGCTTATAGACCTCCGGCGTATCCAGATCCTCCTCAAATCCGAAGAACGATACGCCGTCCAGCTCTCTTTTCCCTCCGCAGAAAACAGGCGGAGCCGGAAAACAGACGCCCAGTTCGATCCTCTCCGCCTGCGCGGTTCTCTCCTCCCCGCTCTCACGTCCCCCGGTCAGCCTCTCGAACAGACCGGAGAGCCACCCTTCCCGGCTGGAATAGGGCAGTCCGTTCGCCTCGGCAAACGCCGGAAGCATGATATTACACAGCCATAATACTCTCATACTCCTCCTCATTTTGGAGCGCTTTTACTGCTCACAGCCATCTTTTCTCGATTTCCACCCGCAGCGCACAGAACATATCGTAGAACGACGTCTTTGCCTGCACCACAATGCCGTGTGCAATTTCCCGGTTATACGCATGTGCCACATTATTTCGCTCCTGCAGCGCCCGGATCCAGATCGCCTCGTCCTGAATCATTCCGGCCTGATAGGCGGTCTTCAAAATAATCTTTGGAGATCCTGTCGCTCCCGCCTCATAGCCATGCCGCTCCAATATTTCCTTCATCATCTTCCACGCCTGTTCAAAACAAATCTCATACAATCCCACAAGGCCTGTGAGAACAACCGTGTCATAAGGTTCCTCGTACCGATAGATCTCCCGCATATTAGAAAGCGCAGCACAGAAGTTTTCATATTTATACATCTCTGCCGCAGCTTGCCTGCGGCACTGTGAGCAGAAATCCGCGCAGGCGGTTTCTGCGATGCAATCTTCGAATCGGGATCGTTCACGATCCTGATTCGTGTATGGAATAAATGCTATCGAGCATTTATTCCATACGTATTCATATAAGATCCGACCTTCCTGCCGGATTGCAGCCAGTAGTTCCGGCTGTATCGGCACATCCAGATTTACCATATCATATTTCAGCAGCGTCGACGTCTCTTCCTCCGCATCCAGCACAAATGCGGCAACGTCCTCCCCCTGCACCGCCAGATCAATATCGCTTCGCTCTTTAAAATCCCCCCGTGCACGGGACCCGAACAGAATCAGCCTTGTTATACGATGTCTTTGCGCCAGTTCACAGAGCTCCTCCAATACCCGCTCTTTGATGCCGGTATCTCGCAGCTCCGCGATCCGATTGCCCGAATTTCCCTTGCCGGCAATATCTCCCAGTTCCGAAACACGATTACCTGAAAGTCGCCTTCTACCGGCAATTTCACCGCTTTCCGCCGTCGCTGCGCCGTTCCCTCCGCTCTGCGCTCCGCCATCTTTTCCCATCATGCCTTTCCTCTCCCGTACACTCTCGCCTTGAGGGCGTTGTACAGCGCCGCCGTGTGCCTGCCGTGGGCGATTTTCTCCCGCAGCGGCTGGAGCGTCGCAATCATGTACAGGCGAAAGAGCGCCCGTTTCCCCCACGGCAGATACATCGCCGTCACCATCCGGTGCTCCGCCGCGGAGACGGCCCGGTTCTCCGCCGTCTCCGAGAACCCGCCGCCCTCATAGTCCGCCACGACGCAGTCCAGATACACCATTCTCGCTCCTGCCCGGTAGTAGCACCACAGAAAATGCTCATAGTCCGCGCGCACGCGCAGCGCAATGTCAAATCCCCGCTCTGCAAACAGCCCCCGGCTGTAAAAGCAGGCCTGATGACAGGGCAGATTCCGGTAACACGCAAAGTCGTCGATCACGGGATTGGCCCGCACGCGCTGCCCGCTCGTCTCCTCCATAATATCGCCGTAAAAAACAAAGCGCGGGGCGTCTGCCTCTCTATCCGCTCTTCCGTCCGCCTTCACTCCCGCGTCTCTCTCCCCGCAGGCCGCCTTCTCCGCGTACTGTTTTCCTTCCGACATCCGCCTTGTCCCGTCTCCCCCCGGTTGTGCCACTGCCCTTCTCTCTTCCGTCTGCGCCGCTTCCTTAACCCGCTCCAGCACCTGCATATCGTGCAGGTTATCCCCGCAGTTCAGAAAGAGCAGGTATCGGCCCGCCGCCTCCGCCACACCCTGATTCATGCCATCGTAAATTCCGCGGTCCCGCCCCGCAATCAGACGCAGGCGCGCATCCTGCGGCAGTTCCTGTACCGATCCATCCGATGATCCCGCGTCCTTGACGATGATCTCGTAATCCCCGCAGGTCTGCGAGAGAACGGACTGCACTGTCCGCCGCAGTTTGTCCCCTGCGTTATAGCTCGCTACAATTACTGAGAAAAAGGGTACTTTCTTCTCCTCCATACTTTCCTCCCTGTCAGAGCGTTTTCACTCAGCCCGCTTCCGCTCCCTTCCGCCTCAGTTGACGTCCGACAGAATACTCGGCATATCCGTAAACAGAAAACTCTGATACGGCACGATTTTCACATTCTGCGCCGAGGCCTTGTACAGAAACACCGCAAAATAAAGGATCGCCGCCGCGATCACGACGATAGTCCAGAACCGCTTCTCCCGCTTCCTCTCCGGCGGAATGCTGCGCAGAATCGCCGGCAGAAAAAAGATCTGCGTCACGGTCAGATAATACCCGATCCGGGAGATGATCGGCAGAAACGAACAGAAGGTATACAGCGCCAGCGCCCCCAGATTACAGTAGAAATAGAACCGGTTCGTCCTGCTGCCCTGCACCGCCTCCCTGTAATACAGGATCGCCAGCAGCGCCACCGCGCCGCAGCGCGCAATATTGCCGTACTGCAGACCGCTCCCGGTCAGATACTCCGTATTTTCATAGGAAGGATAGAGACAAACAACGACCCGCAGCCAGAAGTCCTGAAACAACAGAAAGCTCGTGCAGAAAGCCAGCATCACGGCCAGCTGCCATTTCTTCCACGCAAAGAGCGCCAGCGGATACAACAACAGCACCACGAGCACCGACTTGTGGAACGTCGCGCCCAGCGCCACAAACGCCAGAAACGGCAGATACTCCCGCGCCAGCAGAAAGCGCAGCGCATAGACGACAAGGGCGAGGGCAAAGTAGTAGCGCACCGTGTTGTAGCTCTGAAAATAGTAGCCGAACATCATGAAGAGAAAAAAAGTAAACGCAAAATTCTCCGCCTGCCGCCGGATCGCCGCCAGAAAGAGCCCCGCCGTCATCGCTGCGAACAGGGCGAAGACGAGCAGATAATTCTCATATCCGCAGACCGCATAGACCACCCACACGAAGAGATTAAAGCCCGCCTCCGTCGGCACATACGCGTTCGCCCGGATCAGATGCATGAATTCGACGTACCTGGCGTAATCGTTGCCGATATTAATCCGCAGAGCCTCCGGCAGAAACAACAGGATAAAAATCGCAAGAAGGCAGCCCCCCGACAGCATGCTCTGCCGGGACACTGCCCGCGTATATCTCCCGCTCACGGCGCAGACGTTCTGCTCCGGCCTTACCAGAACAGCGAGCAGCACCGTCAGCGCCGTCACAATCAAATAAATCAGCACCCTTATGCCTCCCGGATTCCCCTTCTCATGATTCCATACGCCTCCCGCAGCGGGATCTCCCGGCACATCTGCTCCCGGTGCGCCAGGAGAAAACGAAGGGCGAAGATCCCCGCCATCCTCCCGTACAGAAAGTGGTAAAGCACGCCCCGGTCATAGAAAAACTTCTCATTATATCCCGTAAACCAGGTGGACGCGCCGCCCTGTCTCTCCCGTTCATACCCGATGGTCACCGGCACCGCATAGAGCGTCAGCCCCTTCCTGAGGCAGTCATGGAGAAACAGAGAGTCCTCTCCGTTGGAATACTTCGCTCCGCCGCCGAACAGAAGGGAGAACCAGACGTTGGCCCGGTGCAGGGCGCTGCGTCTGGCACAGACGCTGTAGGTGGGGTATCGCCCGTAATTATACCAGCGTACCCGCTTGCGCCGCAGGTTCTCATACGTCTTTCTGCCCTCTGCCGCCTCCACATTGAACAGCAGGAGGTCCGCCTCCGGATTCTCCTCAAACGCCCGCAGGATTTTCTCCTCATAATCGTCCTCATAGACGATATCCTCATCGGAGAACAGGCACAGGTCCCCGTCGGCCCGCAGCAGCGCATTGTTGCGGTTGCGGCCGACGCCGCGCTCCTGAAACGTCCACGCGCGCACCCTGCGTCCCCGGTGCTGATACTCCTCATAGGCAACGCAGCCGCCCTGATTGCAGAGAATCGCTTCGGTTCGGAGATTCATCTGTTCCGCCAGCGTCGTCACATTCTGTTCCATGCTGGCGACCAGCACCTGTAACCGCATCATACTCCACCCACTCCTCCCTGCCTCTTCTCTGGTATTCCGTCTCTTATCTGCAATATGCTCTCATCTGTAATATTCTCTCAGAAACTTCCCGCTCGCTCCGGTCAGCACCAGTCCCCGCAGGGGGATTCCCTGCGTCCGCAGCTGTCCAAGCAACCAGTCCACACGCGCGCCGTCCGGCGCACCGCAGCGCAGCGCCAGAATCACACCGTCCGTCTCCCGGCACGCGCCAAACGCCGCCGCATCCCGCGGCGCGTCCATCGGAATCAAACGCGGCATTTCCGCCGCGCCGGACGCTCTCTGCGCATCCTCTTTCCCCGCAGCCGTCTGCAACGGCTGCCGCTGCGGTTCCACTCCGGCCTCTCCCGCCAGGGCCCGCGCAGCCTGTGCCGCCTCCTGTTCTCCATGCAGGGAGAGCAGCGCCAGACTTCTATCCACACCGGTCTCCCCGCCTGCGCCATCCACACCCGCACTTTCCTGACCGGAACTCTGCCGCTCTGCGGTCTGCTTCCCCGCAGTCTGATGTGCAGATGTCTGCTCTCCGAATAAATACGCGAGATTTGCCTCCATCACTTCCCGGGTCCATGGGAACTGCGCCGCCTGCGTACCCGGCTTCGCCAGCCTTCTCCAGCCCTTCTCCCGTTCCTGCACCGCCTCCGCTGTCAGCAGCGTCCCGATCCGGTCCGTCTCCGCGGCGCCGGTTTCCTTATTCCGTGCCAGATCCCGCACCAGCACTCCCAGCACCGGAACGCCGTAGCGTCTGGCCGCGTCCTCCGGCACATAGACCGCATCGTCCAGCGTCTCCCGGAGCCACAGTCCGAACGCGCCCGCCAGCAGACCGAGGGCCAGACCGAGGAGAACCGCGTTGCGTGTCCGGTCGGACACCATGACGAGAGACGGCCCCTCGCTCGAGAGGAAGGTGATCTGTGAAAACTCCTTGGCGCTCTCTCCGAAGGCGACGAGCGCCTCGTTGATTGCCTGTGCAATCGCCTGCGTCGTCTCCCGGTCCGGATTCGTCACCGTCACCGTCAGCAGCCGGATATCCGAGAGAATCTCCGCCTCCGCGCTCGCCTTTACCACATCGAGCCCCACATCTTCCGGCAGTCTCTCCATGATTCTGTCCGAGATCTCCGGATTCGCGGTCAGAAGATCCGTCCACGTCGCCCCATTGTAATAATCATAAACCGTTCCCGTCTCGTCGTAGGCAAAATCAAGGTAGAGCTTCGAAACCTCCTGATACTCTCTGGCGTCCGCCCACACCGTCGTCGCCAGGAAATAGACGAGTCCTCCGAGCAGCGCGCCGAGCAGAGCCGCCAGCGGGACAATCCAGAGCCTCCCCCGCACCCGCAGATACAGAGCGCGCCGGTTCAGCTCCTCATCCAGCCGTCCTCCGCCCTGCAGAATTCCGTGCGCGTTCCGCAGAATCCGCCCCGCGTCATCCCGCTGGATCTGTTCCACTTCACTCCGGCTGTTCTTTTTGCCGTTTTTACTGTTTTTGGTGTTTCCGCCGCTTCGCTCTTTCCTGTTTTCTGTACCCACTATGTATCTCCAGACTCTCTTTTTATTTCTCTTCTTCCTTCGCCCGCTTCATCGCCGTCACCTGATTCTGCTCCACCCCCTCGGTGCTCTCCGGCTGAATCAGGATTTTCAGCGTCAGGAGCATCAACTTTAAATCAAGCCAGACGGAGTAATTCTGAATGTACGTCAGGTCGAGCTTGAGCTTATCGTAGGGCGTCGTGTTGTATTTGCCGTAAACCTGCGCGTAACCGGCCAGCCCCGCCTTGACCTTCGTGCGGTAGCCGAACTCCGGCATTTCTTCCATATACTGCGCGATGATCTGCGGACGCTCCGGCCTCGGCCCGATAAACGACATCTCTCCCTTTAAAATATTGATGAGCTGCGGCAGCTCGTCAATCCGCACAGCACGGATAAACCGGCCGATCGGCGTGATCCGCGAATCATTCTTGGCGGCCAGACGCGCCACCCCGTCTTTCTCCGCATCCACCTTCATACTGCGGAATTTAATGATGCCGAATTCTTTCTGTCCCAGCGTGCACCGGATCTGTTTGTAAAAGACCGGGCCACCATCGTAGGCCTTGATCGCAATCGCCGTCACAATCGTGATCGGTGAGGAGAGAATCAACAGCAGCAGGGCGCAGACAATGTCGATCGCCCGTTTCCAGAACCGCTGCTCGAAGGTCAGCGCATACTCTCTCGTCAGATAGAGCGGCGTGTCGAACAGGTGCAGCTGGGAGGAACCCTTGGTCAGTACGTCCGGGATTTTCGGCATGACATAAGTGCGCATCGAGATCCCGAAACAGTATTTCATCAGATGATTGCGCTGGGGCGTCGGGATGTCCCAGAGAACCACGGCTCCGAACCGGCCCGAATCAATCTGCTCCCTCACCTTCTCCTCGCCCTCGGCGATATTGACACAGTCCGCGATCCGGTACTTGTCGGGACGGCTCGCGAATTTATTCAGAATATCCTCGATCGGCCTCTCCCCGTGCACGAGCAGCATCTGCCGCGGCGGGAAGACCTTTTTATATATGGCGTCGCTGAGATTCACCCACAGGATCGAGAGCAGGACCTGCAGCGCCATCGTCCACACCATCGGTCCGATCTCCACGAGCCAGTTGCGCATCAGCGAGATCTGGAAGTAGGAGATGACGTTGACCGCCAGCAGGGAAAACGCCTGCGACAGAATCACGTCGAGCGGCTTTAAATAACCGATTTTCGTCCCGCCGTATGTGTTCGAGAAGAACAGCAGCAGGAAAAAGTAAATCAGAAGGATCAGCGCGTGTCCGTTAAAATAGAATTTCAGCTTCAGCCGCACCGCATCCGGATAGTACGCCGTAAACCAGAAATACGCATAAACACCCGTCTGCAGCAGCAGCCCCACAAGGGAGAGCTGCAGCACAATCACACGCTTTAAGGACTCCCATCTGTTCTGCCTCGCCGTCTCTGTTTTCCTGTTATCACCCATACTCTTTTCCCTGTCCTGTCTGTCCCGCACCTGCGCGGCTATGTTACTGTTTTGTTCCTTTGAGACACTTCTTCCCGCGCTTCGCGCTGCACACCGCTTATACTTTCAGCGCCTTTTGGTACTGAAAACACCTTGCGGAACAGCGATCATAATGGTAACGCCGCATGTCTTTGACCCGTTCCGCTTCACGCCATGCGCTGCCTAGAATGTCTCCTTCACAATATAAATCGGACGTTTTTTCACCTCAAGATACGTCTTCTCCAGATACTGGCCGATCGCGCCGATGCAGAGCAGCTGCACGCCGCTGACCAGCAGAATGATACACACCAGCGAAGGCCATCCCGAGGTCGGATCGCCGCAGACGAGGGCCCGGATCACGACGAAGAGGATCATTACGAACGCCAGTGCGCAGAACAGCACGCCGATCACGGACGCAATCGCCAGCGGAGCCGTCGAAAACGCCACAATGCCGTCAATCGCATAGAAAAACAGCCCCCAGAACGACCACTTCGTCTCGCCCTTCTGGCGCTCCACATTCTCAAATTCCACCCACTTCGTCCGGAAACCGACCCATCCGAAGATTCCCTTGGAGAATCGGTTGTACTCTGCCATCGAGAGCACCGCGTCCACCACCTGCCGCTTCATCAGACGATAGTCCCGCGCCCCGTCCACAATCTCTGTCTTGGAGAAACGGTTGATCAGTTTGTAAAACGCACGGGCAAAGAAGGAGCGGATCGGCGGCTCTCCCTTCCTGTCCACCCGGCGCGTCGCCGCCGTATCGTACCCCTGCTGCAGATAGCCGTACAGCTCAGGCAGGAGCGAAGGCGGATCCTGCAGATCCGCGTCCATCATCGCCACATAATCTCCTCTGGCTGTCTGCAGTCCCGCATAGATCGCTGATTCCTTGCCGAAGTTTCTGGAGAAGGAGACGAGATGCACCCTCTCATCCCTCTCCCTGAGCTTTCTCACCTCCGCCACGGTACCGTCCCTCGATCCGTCGTCCACATAGATCAGCTCATAATCCAACCCCTCTTTGTCAAAAAAGGGCTTGTTTTTCATAAATTCCTCATAGAAAAAGGAGACGTTCTCCTCCTCATTGTAGCATGGTACAATTGCGCTCAGTAAAGGCATGTTTCTCTCCATTCCGGAGCGTCCCGCGACGGACGGCGAAAAGTTCAGCTTTCGTCTGCCATCAGCGCGCTTTGTGACGCTCCTGTACAAAGCCAGTGTTTTTCCCTGTCGGTCCGCTCCTCTGCGCAGACCACGCCGGAATCGTTCCGCCGCCTCCCAAAAGTATACCAAAGTGTGCGGCAAAAGAAAACCTCCGCACAATACGCAGACCACATCCCCCGGTGGCCCTGCTCACGGGGCTGTGGTGCATTCCCTCCGACGGCCCTGCTCACGGGCTGTGGCATGCCTCCTCCGG
>JAUNGV010000074.1:265-12979 GCA_030524225.1 Eubacteriales bacterium | reverse complement strand
CGCGCTTTCCGCCGCTTCGCGGCTGCCTTTGCTCATGATCGGGCGCTCCCTCAGCAGGGAGCAACAGATCAAAAATCGTGCAAGCACGATTTTGCCCTGTTGCTTCCTGCTGGCTGAACTGTTGTATTCATTCTTTCCTTGACACACGGACGGATTCCGTATAGAATTTATATGTTGTAGGTATATCAATCAGAAGGCATTTTCAGCGTCATTCGAAAGATTTACAGGCAATAAAAACTAAATAAGGAGGTGCTCCTGTATTATGCTGAGTATCATCATTGCGGTGATTGTTACTCTCGTAATCGCTGTTCCGGCAACCGTGAGCGTCACGACCAGCTATCGCAAGAAGCAGGCGGATGCGAAGATCGGAAACGCCGAGGACAAGGCAAGGGCCATCATCGACGAAGCACTGACGACTGCGGAGGCGAAGAAGCGCGAAGCGCTCCTCGAAGTCAAGGAGGAATCCATCCGGACGAGAAACGATCTGGAGAAGGAGATCCGCGACAGACGGAACGAGGTGCAGCGCAACGAGCGCAGAGTCCAGCAGAAGGAAGAGGCCGTCGACAGAAAGTCCGATGCAATCGAGCGCAGAGAGCAGGGATTGCAGGCGAGAGAAGAGTCGCTGCAGAAGCAGAGGGAAGAAGTTTCCAGGCTCAACGAACAGCGTGTACAGGAACTCGAACGAATTTCAGGATTAACCTCCGAACAGGCAAAAGAATACCTCTTAAAAATTGTTGAAGACGAAGTAAAGCACGACTCCGCTGTGATGATCAAGGAAATCGAGGCGGAGGCAAAGGAAGAGGCCGACAAGAGAGCGAAGGAATACGTCGTATCCGCGATTCAGCGGTGCGCCGCGGATCATGTGTCCGAGACCACGATCTCCGTTGTGCAGCTTCCGAGCGATGAAATGAAAGGAAGGATCATCGGGCGTGAGGGCCGCAATATCCGGACGCTCGAGACGCTGACCGGCGTCGATCTGATTATCGACGACACGCCGGAAGCAGTGGTTATATCCGGTTTCGATCCGATCCGCCGCGAGGTGGCGAGGATCGCGCTGGAGAAGCTGATTGTGGACGGACGGATCCATCCGGCCAGAATCGAGGAAATGGTCGAAAAGGCGCAGCGCGAAGTAGAGGCCAAGATCAAGGAGGAAGGCGAGGCGGCGACTCTCGAGGTCGGCGTACACGGCGTTCATCCGGAACTGATCAGGCTTCTGGGCAAGATGCGTTTCCGCACGAGTTACGGTCAGAATGCATTAAAGCACTCTGTCGAGGTGGCGCAGCTCTCCGGGCTGCTGGCCGGAGAACTCGGACTCGATATCCGTCTGGCCAAGAGAGCCGGCCTGCTGCATGATATCGGCAAGTCGGTGGATCACGAGATGGAAGGTTCCCATGTGCAGCTCGGCGCAGAACTGTGCCGCAAGTACAAGGAGTCCGCAGTCGTGATCAATGCGGTGGAATCCCATCACGGCGATGTGGAGCCCACGAGTCTGATCGCCTGCGTGGTGCAGGCGGCGGATACGATTTCCGCGGCGAGACCGGGCGCAAGGCGCGAGACGCTTGAGACGTATACGACAAGGTTAAAACAATTAGAGGAGATCACCAACAGTTTTAAAGGGGTAAGTAATTCTTATGCTATTCAGGCAGGTAGAGAAGTTCGTGTTATGGTAGTTCCTGAGCAGATCAACGATACCGATATGGTATTGCTGGCCCGGGATATTTCCAAGAAGATCGAGAATGAAATGGAATATCCGGGACAGATCAAGGTCAACGTGATACGGGAATCCCGTGTGACGGATTACGCGAAATGAGAACAGAGGGTGCGATTTAGGCAGTTTGGCCTGAATCGCACTTATTTTTTTGCCCAATTTCGGTAAAATAAGGCTTGTCGAAAAAGAGCAGATATAGTATGCTACCGTAGTGATGTATGTTTGTATACAATTATCCAAAACGAAAGAATGAAAGAGGAAAAGGGGAAAAGCCATGTCACTTGAATTATCGAAGAAAGCACAGGCGGTAAAGCCGTCCTCCACACTTGCCATCACGGCGAAGGCCAAGGAGCTGAGGGCGCAGGGAATTGACGTCGTCGGTTTCGGAGCGGGCGAGCCGGATTTCAATACGCCGGAGCATATCTGCAGCGCGGCGGTCAAGGCGCTGGAAGAGGGATACACGAAGTATACGCCGGCCTCCGGTTCCGTGGAACTGCGGGAGGCGATTTCCAGAAAATTCAAGGAGTTCAACGGACTGGATTACAAGCCGTCCCAGATCGTCGTGAGCAACGGCGGCAAACATTCCCTGACCAATGTGTTCACCGCGATCCTGAATCCGGGAGATGAGGTGATCATTCCGGCGCCCTACTGGCTCTCCTATCCGGAGATGGTGAAACTGGCGGACGGCGTGCCGGTCTATGTGTATGCCAGCGAGGAGAACGGCTTCAAGGCGACGGCGCAGGAGATTGCGCAGGCGGTTACGCCGAAGACGAAAGCGCTCGTCCTCAACTCTCCGAGCAATCCGACCGGCATGATCTATACGAGACAGGAGCTGCAGGCGATTGCGAATCTGGCGGTGGAGAAGGATTTCTACGTCGTGGCGGACGAGATGTACGAGTATCTGACGTACGATGGAGAGGAGCATGTCAGCATCGCTTCTCTCGGCGACGAGATCTACAGGAGAACGATCACCTGCTCCGGCCTCTCGAAGGGATACGCGATGACAGGATGGCGGATCGGCTACACGGGCTCCACAGAGGAGATCGCGAAGCTGATGGGCGCAGTGCAGTCGCACCAGACTTCCAATATCAACTCGATTGCGCAGAAGGCTGCGATTGAGGCGTTAAACGGCCCCCAGGAGTCCGTGGGAGAGATGCGGGACGAGTTCAACAAGCGGCGCACTTATATGGTAAAGCGTCTCTCTGAAATGAAGGAACTCTCCGTGCGCGAGCCCAAGGGAGCCTTCTATGTCTTCGTCAATACCGAAGGGGCGCTGGAGAAGAAGTATAAGGGAGAGAAGGTCGGAGATACCACGAGACTGGCGGAGATCCTGATTAACGATTACCATGTGGCTGTCGTTCCCTGTCAGGACTTCGGTTTCCCGACGTACATCCGTCTCTCCTATGCGATTTCCATGGAACAGATCGAGAAGGGACTTGACTGGATCGGCAGCTTCCTCAGCGCGCTGGAGGCGTAAGCAGGTGTGAATTCCCGCGGCGAAACGACGCAGCGCAGCGGGAGGCATAAGCGTCTGCAATGTGCCGGCGGCGGAGAGCGTTTTTGCGGCGCAGAGGTTCGTATCCGCGCTGTGAATGTGCGCTCTTGTGAGGCACATCTGTGTGTGCGGTAACGTTTTGCCATACCAGTTGGAAAATAGAATAAAACGCGATATAATAGAACCTGACTTGCGGAAGCCGGGTTCTATTTTTATGGGCAAAGGCCCGCAGAGCCGCAGACAGACCGTATGTGTCAGAAATTGCTGAGGGTCTGTCTGATACGAGAGTGCAGGGCAAAACCGCCTGCGCGGATTTTGGCCCGCAAGCCGCAGACAGGCTGCGGCAGAAAGGTTATAGGATGGCAGATGGAAAGTATGAGCGTCTTTCGCGCAGACTGGTGCGCAGGGGCGCCGTGATAGACGAGTATGTGGATACGATGTCCATTCCGAACGGCATGGTGGAGGAGTGGGATTTTATCGATCATAAGGGAGCCGCAGCGGTGATTCCGGTGATGGACGACGGGCGGATTCTGATGGTGCGTCAGTACCGCAACGCGCTGGAGAGGGATACGCTGGAGATTCCGGCGGGCGGACGCAATACGAGAGAGGAGCCGATGATCGAGACAGCGCGGCGGGAGCTCTCCGAGGAGACGGGCTACCGGAGTGAGAATCTGGAGAGGATTCTGAGTATCCGGACGACCGTGGCGTTCTGTAATGAAGAGATTGACATTTTCGTCGCGAAAGATCTGATTCCGGGAGAACAGCATCTTGATCCGGACGAGTTCCTGAATGTGGTGCCGTGCACGGTGAGCGATCTGATGCAGAAGATTTACCGCTGCGAGATTCAGGACGCCAAGACCATCGCGGCGATCCTTGCCTATGTGAATAAATACCACATCAGCTGGGAAGAGTAGGCATGCTCCGGGATGAGATAGAGGAGTATCTGGAGGCGCGCAGCCTCGGGGGAAGAACGGCTGCGGCGACGCTCTCGGCTTACCGGCATGATCTGACGGCGCTCTCACAGGAAGCGGCGCGGCAGGGGCGGGAGCGGGCGTGCGATCTGGACGCCGGTTTTCTGCAGACTTATTTTTCACAGCGGATGGCGGACGGCGCATCCAGGCGGACGACAGAACGGGAGATGGCGTCGGCGCGGGGATTTTTCCGTTATCTGCGCCGCGAGGGAAGGCTGGAGGAGAATCCCGCGCAGGGGCTGCGGATCGCTGATGTGATACCGGAGAGAGGAAAGGCGGCGGGAAACAGCGATGCCGGGATCCCGGGAGAGGAATCTGGCGGGAGACGGCGGAAGGAGACGGAACCGGACGCTGTGTCGGGAAATGGCTTTGCCGGTCTGTCCGGAGAGAGAAGCGGCGCGGCAGGACGGGAGGGGCAGGAGATGCGCGTCCTCTCGCGGGAAGAACTCCTGAAGCTCATGGAACAGCCGTCCTCCGGCACATGGAACGGACTGAGGGACCGTGCGATACTGGAGCTGCTGTACGCGGCAGGGCTGAAGGCGAGCGAGCTGACGGCACTGCGGATCCGGGACGTCGACCTGCAGATCAGCTGCGTTGTCATGGAGACGGCGCAGGGGACGGAGAGAGTGATTCCCTTCGGCGCGGGGGCCAGAAAAGCGCTGATGGTCTATCTGAGGCAGGTGCGGGCCCGTTTCCTGACCGTCTCCGGTGAGGATTCCCCGGAGGAGGAAGCGATTCTGTTCGTGAATGACAAAGGGCAGGCACTGAGCCGGCAGGCACTCTGGCAGCTTGTGCGCAAGTATGCGGTGCAGGCGGGGCTCGGCGACCAGATCAGTCCGACGACGCTGCGCCATACGCTGGCCTGTCACCTGCTCCAGAACGGAGCGGATCTGGAGAGCGTGCAGGAGATTCTGGGACACACGGCGATCCAGACGACGAAACAATACGAGGCATACGCGGAGAATAGGCTGCGGACTGTCTACAACGCCGCTCTACAGAAACAAGAGCGGCGTCGAAGCACTTGACGTGCTTCGGCAGAAAGGTGGCCGGAATGTATCCGGCTTGCCGCTCTGAACAAGCAGGAGCGGCGTAATATAAAAAAATGATAGAAAATAATCCTGCGATTTTTGCGGGTGGGGAGGAATAAGCATCATGTCTTTTACATTTATCCAGCAGCTGCCGAGTCCGAAGGAGATTCTCGAGGAATATCCGATGCCGAAAGAGCTGCAGGAGCTGAAGGCCAGAAGAGATCGGGAGATTTCTGACGTGATTATGGGGAAGAGCGATAAGTTCCTGCTGATCATCGGGCCGTGCTCCGCGGACAATGAGACGGCGGTCTGTGATTATGTGAGCAGACTGGCGAAGGTCAGCGAAGAGGTGAAGGATCGTCTGATCCTGATTCCGAGAATTTACACAGGCAAGCCGCGCACGACGGGAGAGGGCTACAAGGGGATTCAGGCGCAGCCGGATCCGGAGGGAAAGCCGGATTTCAAAGCGGGTCTGATCGCGATGCGTCATATGCACATCCATGCGATCGAGGTCTCCGGTCTGACGGCGGCGGACGAGATGCTTTATCCGGATAACTGGGGGTATGTGGAGGACATCCTCTCCTATGTGGCGATCGGAGCGCGGTCGGTGGAGGATCAGCAGCACCGCCTGACGGTCAGCGGCTTCGATGTGGCCAGCGGGATGAAAAATCCGACTTCCGGAGACCTGAACGTCATGCTCAACTCCGTCTATGCGGCGCAGCATCCGCACTCTTTCGTCTACCGGGGCCATGAGGTCATGACCAGCGGTAATCCGCTGGCGCACACGGTTCTGCGCGGTTCGGTGGACAGCAACGGGCGAAATATTCCGAATTACCACTACGAGGATCTGATGCAGCTGGTGGAACTCTACGCGCAGAGAGATCTGCAGTTCCCGGCCTGCGTGATCGATACGAACCACTCGAATTCCAGCAAAAAGTTCGCCCAGCAGATCCGTATCGCCAAGGAAGTGATGCACAACCGCAAAAAGAGTCCGGAGATTCATCAGCTCGTCAAGGGGCTGATGATAGAGAGTTATATCGAGGAGGGGGCGCAGCACATCGGCGATGGCATTTACGGCAAATCCATCACGGATCCGTGTCTGGGGTGGCCGGATTCCGAACGTCTCATCCATGAGATTGCGGAACAGGTCTGAGTGCAAAAATTTAGGGAGGAATGGAGATTACCATGACAGAGAAGGAATTACGGCGTCTAGTAAAGGATATGTCCCGGAAGGAGAAGATCGGGCAGCTGCTGCAGCTGCCGGGCGCGCTCCTCTCGGGCGGCGAAGAGGTAGCCACAGGCCCGCTGGCGGAACTGGGACTCTCCGAGGAGGACGTGTATCTGGCGGGTTCGGTGCTCGGCGTATGGAGTCCGGGAGAGATCCGCAGACTGCAGCAGTCGTATGTGAAGCGCCACCCGCACCACATTCCGCTGCTTTTCATGCTGGATGTCATCAACGGATGCGACACGATTTATCCGATTCCGCTCGGCCTCGGCGCGACATTTGATCCGGCTCTCGTGAAGAAGCTGAGCAAAATGTCGGCGAGAGAGACGGCGCTGAACGGTATTCATGTGACGTTTTCCCCGATGGTGGATACGGTGCGCGACGCCAGGTGGGGACGCTGCATGGAGTCCACGGGAGAGGATCCGTATTTGAACAGAGTGATGGCCAGGGCGATGGTGCGCGGCTATCAGGGCAGGGAGTACGAGAGAACAGGAACTTTTGAGGACAGCAGGGTTGCAGCGTGCGTGAAGCACTTTGCAGCGTATGGCGCGCCGACGGCGGGGCGGGATTACAACAACGTGGAGCTCTCCGAGAGAACGCTGCGGGAGGATTATCTGCCGGCGTATCAGGCGGCGGTGGATGCCGGCGTCTCGATGGTGATGACGAGTTTCAATACGCTGAACCGGGTGCCCTCCACCGGAAACAGGTGGCTGATGCACGATGTGCTGCGCAGAGAATGGGGATTTGAGGGCGTTGTCATCACGGACTACGCGGCGGTTGCAGAGATGCTGGCGCACGGGATTGCGGAGGACGCGCGGGAGGCGGCCCGCCTCGCGATGGCAGCGGATGTGGATATCGAGATGTGCACCTCCTGTTATCCCAGAGAGCTGCCGGGACTGCTGGAGGACCGGACGGTTTCTGAGAAGCAGCTCGATGCGGCGGTGATGCGGGTTCTGTCGCTCAAGAATGCGCTGGGACTGTTCGAGAATCCGTACCGCGATCTCGACGAGGAGAGAGTGGAGCAGGAGTGCCTGAGCGATGAGAACCGCAGGAAGGCGAGACGTGGCGCGGAGGAATCCTTCGTTCTTCTGAAGAATGACGGAATTCTGCCGCTTGCTCCGGAGACAAAGACGGCGCTGATCGGTCCGTATATTGACTCCAGGGAGATGTACGGCGCGTGGAGTTTCATTGATTCAGAATCGGTCGTCTCGATCAGAGAAGCGGCGGAGAAGAAGAAAAACAAATCGGTGCCGTTTACCTTTGCGAAGGGCTGTGAGATTCTGGATCGGGGCACGAAGCTGATCGGGTTTACGGACGTCTACGAGAATACGGCGACCGAAGAGGAAGAGGAGCGGATGCTCGAAGAGGCCGTGGCGGCGGCGAAAGAGGCGGATACGGCGGTGCTCTGCCTCGGCGAGCACCGGGCGCAGTCGGGAGAGGCGGCGAGCCGGGCTGAGATCACGCTGCCGGAGTGCCAGCTGCGTCTGCTGCGGGCTGTGGCGGCGGTTAATCCGAATACGGCGGTGGTGCTCTTTAACGGCAGACCGCTTGATCTGCGGGAGGTGTCGGAACTGGCGAAGGCGATTCTGGTCGTCTGGTTCCCCGGCACGGAGGGCGGCAGTGCGATCGTGAATACGCTTCTGGGAAGAAACAATCCCTCCGGTAAGCTCCCGATCAGCTTCCCGTACTGTGTGGGACAGGTGCCGGTGCACTACGCCCAGCTGATCACAGGAAGACCGCTGGCGGGTAGCGATCCGAACAATCGTTTCCTGTCCCGCTATACGGACATTCCGAATGAACCGCTGTATCCGTTTGGATTCGGTCTCTCCTATACGACGTTTGAGATTTCTCCGGTGCGCCTTGATACGGCGGAGATTTCGAGGAATAAGAAGGCGGAGAACCGCTCTCTCACGGCCACGGTCACGGTGACGAACACCGGAGACAGGGCGGGCTGCGAGGTGGTGCAGCTCTATCTCAGAGACTATGCGGGCAGCGTGGCGCGCCCGATCCGCGAACTGCGGGGCTTCGAGCGTGTGACCCTCGGGGCGGGGGAGAGCGCGGAGGTTTCCTTCACCGTGACGGAGAAGATGCTGCGGTTCTGGACGATTGACGGCGCGTATGCGAGCGAGCCGGGACGGTTCGCCCTCTATATCGGCAGCAGTTCCGGAACGGAGAACGGCGCGGACTTCACACTGTGCTGAGCGGTCGGCGCCCCGGATGCCAAAGCGGCGCACTGCGCCGGGACTCTGACATCCGGTGACACAGGCCGGAGTGTCGGGAAGCCGCTGCGGCGCGGTATTTGAGCGGTGCAGGGCGAACGGCGGGGAAGTGAAATATGCAAGGTACCGGGGAGCTGAGGCGCTGCATTTGCGCGGCACCGGACGAACGGCGTGGAAGAGGTACTGATGCGGTGCGGCGCGGACCTCGCGCCCGTATCATGATATTGTTTGTATGTAATTCAAAAAATATACAGGGGGGTATAGACAATGAAAAACATTTTGTTTGTGGCGTCGGAGGGCGTGCCTTTTATCAAGACAGGAGGACTCGCTGATGTGGTGGGATCGCTGCCGAAGTCGATCGACAGGAACTACTACGATGTGCGGGTGATTCTGCCGAAATACACCTGCATGAAACAGGAACTGACGCAGAAGCTGGAGTTCGTGACGAACTTCTACATGGACTTCCACTGGAAAAATGAGTACGTCGGCATTCTGCACGCCGAGGTGGACGGAATTCATTACTATTTTATCGACAACGAGTATTTCTTCGGCGGTTTCAAGCCGTACGGCGACAACGCTCTGTTTGAGATCGAGAAATTCTCCTTCTTCTCCAAGGCGGCGCTCTCGATTCTGCCGGTGATCGGCTTTAGGCCCGACATCATTCACTGCCACGACTGGCAGACGGGACTCGTTCCGGTTTACTTAAAAGAGCGGTTCCAGGGGAATGAATTCTATCACGGCATCAAGACGATTATGACGATCCACAACCTGAAGTTCCAGGGAAAATGGAGCGTGAAAGAGGTGGAGGATATCACGGGACTTTCCCAGTATTACTTCACGCCGGACAAGCTCGAGGCCTATAAGGATGCCAATCTCTTAAAGGGCGGCATCGTCTACGCGGACGCCGTCACCACGGTGAGTCCGACGTATGCGGAGGAGATCAAGACCGCGTTCTACGGCGAGGGGCTGGACGGCCTGCTCAATGCGAGAGCCCATGATCTGCGCGGCATTATCAATGGTATCGACTATGAAGAGTTCAATCCCGCTACGGACAAGAGAATTGCGGTTCCGTACAACGCGGCGAATTTCCGCAAGGAGAAGAGCAAGAACAAGAGAGCGCTTCAGGAAGAACTGGGTCTGAACAAGGACGAGAAGTGCTTCATGATCGGCGTCGTTTCCCGTCTGACGGATCAGAAGGGCTTCGATCTGATCGCCTGCGTGCTGGAGGAACTGTGTCAGGATGCGATTCAGCTGGTGGTGCTGGGAATCGGCGAAGAGCAGTACGAGAATATGTTCCGTCACTACGACTGGAAGTATCACGGCAAGGTTTCGGCGAATATTTACTACTCCGAGGATCTCTCCCACAAGATTTATGCGTCGGCGGACGCGTTCCTGATGCCGTCCCTCTTCGAGCCCTGCGGACTCAGCCAGCTGATGTCGCTGCGCTACGGGACGATTCCGATTGTGCGCGAGACGGGCGGATTAAAGGATACGGTGGAGCCGTACAACGAGTTCGAGGGAACCGGAACGGGATTCTCCTTCGCCAATTACAATGCGCATGAGATGCTGAACACGGTGCGCTATGCGGAGAAGATTTACTACGATAAGAAGAGAGAGTGGAACAAGATGGTCGACCGCGCGATGGCGGCGGACTTCTCATGGAATGTCTCGGCGGGCAAGTACCAGCTGATGTACGACTGGCTCTGCGGCTGACGGCAGACAAGGGTGACTCATGGCAGGAAAGGCAAGGAAAAACAAGGTGGCGGTGCAGGCCGGGATTTTAGTGGCTGCGGGTTTTATCGTCAAGATCATCAGCCTCATATACCGCGGGCCGCTGACGGCGATCATCGGAGACGAGGGCAACGGGTATTACGGAACGGCCTATAATTTCTATACGATTATGCTGATTATCTCGTCGTACAGCGTGCCCTCCGCGATTTCCAAGATCATGGCCTCCAAGCTGGCCGTGGGAGAGTACCGCAACGCGCAGCGCGTGCTGCGGTGCGCGCTCCTGTATGTGTGCATTGTCGGCGCGGCCTGCGGCCTGTTCCTCTACTTCGGCGCGGGACTGCTGGTGACGAGCAATGCGGTGCCGGTGCTGCGCGTTTTTGCGCCGGTGCTCTTCCTGTTCGGAATTCTGGGAGTGCTGCGCGGCTATTTCCAGGCGCACGGATCGATGGTGCAGACCTCGGTCTCCCAGGTGCTGGAACAGCTGATCAATGCCGTCATCAGTATCTTTGCGGCGTATTCCCTGATGCAGCTGGTTCTGAACGAGAGCCAGACGACGCAGGCGGTGTACGGGGCGATCGGGTCGGCGATCGGCACCGGGGCGGGTGTTGTCGTGGCGCTCCTGTTTATGGTGTGGATGTATTACATCAACCGCGGTGTGATCAGGGGACGGGTGCGCAGGGACCGTTCCCATGCCACGGAGTCCTACGGCGACATTATGAAAGCGACGATCCGGGTCGTGACGCCGTTTATTCTGAGCAGCTTTATCCTGAATCTTACGACGACGCTGAACCAGACGGTCTATCAGATGGGTCTGGTGACAGGGATGGGCATGGATCAGGTGACGGTGACGACGCAGTACGGGATCTTTTCCCAGAAGGCGGTGGTTCTGACCAATATTCCGATCTCGATTGCGACGGCGGTGGCCTCGGCGATTATTCCGACGATTTCAACGTCGTATGCGAGGGGAGACGCTGCGGAGACGCGAAGCCGCTCACTCAATGCTTCCCGCATGACGGTTCTCGTGTCCATGCCGTGTGCCATCGGCATGGCGGCCCTTGCAAGACCGATCACGATGCTGCTCTTTCCACAGCAGGAGTCGATCGAACTGGCCTCCGGGCTGCTGATGGTTCTGGCGATCACGGTTCTTTTTTACTCGGTTGCCACGGTGACGAATGCGGTGCTGCAGTCGATCGGCCACATCAATATGCCGCTGGTTTCGGCGGGCGTCGCGCTGGCCGTGCAGACGCTGGTGCTGGCTCTGCTGCTCTGGTTTACCGATCTCGGCGTCTATTCGCTGGCGATCGTGAGCGTGCTGTATTCCGCGCTGATTTTCGTGATTAACGAGATCTGTCTGCACCACTATCTGCACACCAGGGTGCAGTTCGGGAAGGTCTATGGCAGACCGCTGCTGGCGGCTCTGATTATGGGAGCGCTGGCATGGGGCGTCTATCATGGTGTGGAATGGCTGCTGACACTGGCAGGGATGCCGTCGGCATACTTTGTTAATCTGATCGCGGTGGTGCCTGCGCTGGCAGCAGCGGTTCTCAGCTATGGCTTCTGCCTGATTGCGTTCCGGGCGGTCAGCGAGAGCGATCTGCGGATGATGCCGAAGGGGACGTTGCTGATCCGCGTTCTGCGAAAGCTCCGCTGGCTCCCGCAGGAGGGGACGGTGCAGGAGCGGAGCAGACAAAACGCGTTCCGGAGCAATGCGGCGGGCATACAGGGCAGAGGACGCGGTATTTCTGCGGGCAGTGCGGACGGAGCGCCGGGTAGGGGACGCGCTGTTTCTGCGGGCAGTGCGGATGGAGCGCCGGGCAGGAGACGTGCCGCATCAGGGAACAGTGCGGCTGTCCCGCGGGCGGGAATGCGTGCAGACAGAATCGGCAGCCATGTCTATGCGAATGGAGAGCGGCAGGAAGAGGTCGGAGAGAGTCGCACATTCGGTGAGGAGGGCGGAATCTACCGCCGGCAGGCACGGCGGGAGGCAGAGGAGATCGGCAGCCATCTGACCGGACCGCAGCACAGAAGCACTCCGGTGTATCAGAGAGAGTCAGAGGAGGGGTACTACTTCGACGAGGACGACGATGAGGTGTGAGCCGGAGGGAAACAGAGAATGACGCCGCGGTTTGCAGCAGTGACAGTGGCAGAGATCACGCGGCGGATGATAGGGAACAGCCGAATTGAAATAAGAATTGCACTATAAAGAAGAGAGATACGAATTGTACCATAAAAAGAGCAGGGCAATGACGAAAGTGTCATTACCCTGCTTTTCTTCGTGGTGTATCGAATTTACAGCGAACAGGTTCAGATACATCAGGTTCAGTTAAATGGAGCAGT
>JAUNGV010000074.1:0-255 GCA_030524225.1 Eubacteriales bacterium | reverse complement strand
GAGAGGAGCATCTTCCGCACTTCTTCTTTCATACGCTGGCACGCTTCGTTCTCCGTCGCGAAGTGCAGGAGACCTACCTTCTGCTTGTGATCGCTGAAATAAATCTCATAGCCGTCCTTCGCTTTTTCGAGACAGATTCTGTTCTTATGGTTTCCGTTTAAGTGATAAAGATTTTTCGGAACAAAGTGTTCTTTCAGATCCCGTTTCAGTTCTTTGATGGTCATGGCAAAGACCTCCTTACTTTTTTATTGGAAT
>JAUNGV010000073.1 GCA_030524225.1 Eubacteriales bacterium | reverse complement strand
TTGTCGGTCACGCCCCGCGTGTACGCCATATTGTTCGTCATATCCGACTCCCGCCCCGTGTACATGCGCACCTCATAGACAATGAGCTGCGGCGACTGGTACTTGAGCGCCTCCTTCGTCAGATAGAGCTGCGCCACCGGTCTCTGCAGGTTCGTGGAGAGCGGGTACGCCACGATTCCCTCCTCCCCGTACATCTGCGGCGTCACATAGTACGGAAATACCGGCGAGGAGCCGATCAGGATCGCGTCGATCGTGTTCTTCGGCTCCGCGTAGAAACCGACAAAGCGATCCTTGACGGCCCCGTTCGTCCGCAGGCAGTAGGACAGCATTGTCAGCAGCGCCAGAAAAATGGCGATAAAAATTACGATGTTAACCGCTTGTCTCTTTGTCATTCACACTTCTCTTTCTTTCGCCGGAACTCACCCGCTCCAGCAGATACGCTTCCCACTGCGGCAGCGCCTTCTCCGGCGCGTAGATCTCCCGCACCTTCTGCGCCTCTGTTCCGATGCGCTCCGCCAGCTCCGGATCGGCGAGAATTCTGCGCAGAGTCTCTGTCAGTGACTTCGCGTCCCGCACCGGCACGAGGAAGCCATTCTCTCCGTCGCGGATCACCTCCGCAGGTCCTCCGCAGGGACAATCCGTCGCAATGCACGGCACGCCGAGCGCCATCGCCTCCAGCAGGGTATTCGGCATCCCCTCCGTGTCGGAGGTCAGAAGAAACGCGCTCGTTCTGTGCAGCACGCCCGCCACGTCCGTCACGCTCCCCGGCAGCAGGATCCTCGTCTGCAGCCCGCGCTCCACGATCTCCTCCTGCAACTGCTCCCGCAAAGGGCCGTCGCCGTAAATCACCAGCGTGTACGCCGGGAACTCCTGCGCCAGAGCAGCAAAGGCCTCGATCATCATGCGGTGATTCTTGTTCTCGTCGAGGCGCCCCACCGCCGTCACCGTTTTCTCCCGTTCCCCCTCCCAGCGCGGCAGAAGAAACGCACCGTTCAGCGGATTCGGCAGAATCACGCTGTTTTTCCTGATCTGTTCCGGGAAGAACTCCCCGCTTCTCTTCGTCTGCAGCACGACGCCCGCCGCCCGGCCGAACGTCCGCATCGCCGATTTCCTCAGTTTCTCCTCCTCGTATTCCGATTCCGGATTGCCGCGCACGGAAACGACGACGGGGATGCGGCAGCGGCGCGCGGTCAGCAGCGCCATCACATTATTTTTCCCGATAAAGGAGAGGATCAGATCCGGCCGTTCCTTCTTCCAGATCTTCTGGAGCTTGCGGTAGCGGCGCAGGAAATTGACGATCCGGTTCCCGCCGATCTCCTCGGGCGTCAGCTCCGAGAGCACCCGCGGGATCGCGGGATCGCAGGCGTACTCGTCGCCGTCCCGGTGCTGCGTCACGAGAACCACCTGATGCCCCCTCGTATGCAGATACTCCGCAAGATTCACCATCACCCTCTCCGATCCGCCCTTATGCAGAGAGCTGATAAAAAGAGCAATCTTAGCCATAATTAATCCCTATTCCGGAGCGATTCCCGCGACGGGGCGATCTTCTCCCACCACTGTTCAAAGACAAAGAACGACCACGAGAGCTTGGAGAAATTCGCCCCTGTCGCCGGCCCTCCGTCTCCCTTTTCCAGATAATCCCCGATCATTTTCGAGACGAAGTCCGCGTCGAACAGCCCCTGTCTCTTCAGAAAATCCCGGTTCGCATAATCGGTCAGCTGCGCCCGCAGCGGTCCCCGGAGCCATGTATCCAACGGTACGCCGAAGCCCTTCTTGGGCCTCTCCAGCAGCTCTCTCGGAATATAGTCGTAGGCGATGTCCTTTAAAATCGCTTTCTTCTCTCCGTTCCGGAACTTGAATGCCTGCGGAATCCGGAAAGAATACTCCATGACGCCGGTGTCAAGAATCGGGCAGCGGGCCTCGAGTGAGTACTTCATCGACGCCCTGTCCACCTTGCACAGAATATCTCCCGGCAGATAGGTGTCCATATCGAGCAGCATCCGGCGCACCTGCCAGTCGCTCACTCCGTACCGGCTCTCAAACGGATAGTTGACCGGCAGCGGCTTCGTCTTCCCTGTCTTCCACTCCTCCTGCGCCAGCACCATGTTCTGCGCGTACGTCACATAGCTGCCCGCCCCGAACTGTGTCTTCGTCTCCGGATCCCGGTTGGCCGCCACGACCCGCACCCGGAACGGATAGCGCTCCTCCAGCCTGCGGCCGCCCCCGATCGGGAGCTGTCCCGCCGCGTGGGCCAGCGCGCCCAGCGCGTCGAGCTGCTGTGCCTGCCGCACATTTTCATAAATATTGTAACCGCAGTAGAACTCATCGCCGCCGTCTCCGGAGAGCGCCACCGTCACACTCCGGCGCGCAAGAGCAGAGACGAGCATCGTCGGAATCTGCGAGCTGTCAGCAAAGGGTTCGTCAAAATACTGCGGAATGCTCGCCACGAGATCGAACATCTCCGGCTCGTCAATGCACAGCGAGGTGTGATCGGTACCCAGATGCTTCGCCACCGCCTCCGCGTAGACGGACTCATCGTACTTCGGATCTTTAAATCCAATGGAGAACGTCTTGAGCGGCTGCGCGCTCTGCTCCTGCGCCAGCGCCGAGATCAGCGAGGAATCGTAGCCGCCGCTCAGAAACGAGCCAAGCGGAACGTCCGCGATCATGCGCTGCGCCGTCGCCTTCTGCAGCCTCTCCTTCAAGCCCGCCTTGGCCTCTTCGTAATCCTGCACCGGGCTGACGCTCTGCGCGGCGTAAATCTCCGCGATATCCCAGTATTTGCGCGCGCTCACCTGGCCCGCCCGGAACGTCACCACCGCCCCCGGCTCTACCTTCCAGACGTTCTCGAAAATACTCTCCGGCGCGTTGATGTACTGCTGGTAGAGATAACGCGAGAGCACATCCCGGCGGATCTCTCTGGAAAAGCCCGGGCAGCGCAGCAGCGGCTTGCACTCGGAGGCAAAGACGATGTTCTCTCCGTCCAGCCAGTAGTAAAGCGGCTTCTTGCCGATCCGGTCCCGCACCAGAATCAGCTCCTGCGTCTGTCTGTCAAACAGGGCGATCGCAAACATGCCGTTCAGACGCTTCACACAGTCGATTCCCCATTTCAAATAGGCCGCCAGAATCACCTCCGTGTCGCAGTTCGAGCGGAACGGATAGTCGGAGAGTTCCCTTTTTAATTCCTGAAAATTATAGATCTCTCCGTTAAAGACAACGCTGACGCGGCCGCCCGCCGCATGCATCGGCTGATGCCCCAGCGGCGAGAGATCCAGAATCGAGAGCCGCCTCTGCGCCAGTCCGACCGTATAACCGCCTGACGCCTCATACAGCTCCGCCCCGCTGTCATTCGGGCCGCGGTGAATCATCGTGTCGTTCATCGCCGTCAGTTCTTCTCTCGTGATCGTCCGTCTGGACATATAGCCGCAAATTCCGCACATAGGCTCCTGCTTCCTTCCTCACTCCTTGATAAATGAATCCCGGTACTGCGCAAAATCCTTGCATTCGTTGTCGATCGAATTGATCAGCTCCAGATATTTCTCATCGATCAGGGTCTTGAAATTATTGAAATTATCGTATCCCTGTCGCGTCCACGCAAACGGGTGCGTCAGAATCTGAATTTTCTTATGGCTCCCGATCGCGTCCGCATCCGGATAGCCGTAACGCCAGATATGATTCGCGTCGGACATATACTTGACCGGCAGTACCGTCTCCGGTGTCGTGTTCGGGCAGAAGGAGAAGAACTCGTCCTGATATGCGTTCAGGATGCCCGGAATCTTGATATTCGCCGCAAGCACATCCGGAGAAGGGCGGTGAATCGAAAACCATCTGACCTCAAAGCCCAGCATATTGCTGAGCATTTCCATCTCCTGCACAATGCGGCTCTTGATCATTTCGATGTCCGTCATACCATTTAAGGCAAAATGCAGACCGATATACTGCCCTCTCTCATGCATATCCGTGAGAATATCCCTGTTTTTGCGGGAGAGGATATTATAGGAATTGTTCGTCCACTGGAAAAAGTAAGCCGACCGGAAATCCATACTCTCCTCAACCTTCGAGAGCGCCTGCGCCCTCTCCACCGAATACTCGACGTCGTGACGCATAATAATGAAGGAATCCCTCTGCAATGCCTCCTCATACGTCGCCTGCAGACCGGTCTCCTTAATCAGCCGGATAATTTCCCTGTAATCGTCAAATGAAAACATATGTCCTCCCTGCCGGAACGCTTCCTGTTCCGGCTTCTATTTCGTAACCTGCTCCAGATAGTCCTTCCACTGCCCGAATACTGCCTCCGGATTTGCGATCCGCTCCAGTTTCCTCGCCTCGGCCCCGAGCCGTTCCGCCAGTTCCCTGTCCTCGATCAGGCGGCAGATCCCTGCCGCCATCGCCTCCGGATCCTTGATCGGCACGAGGAGTCCGTTGACTTCATCGGTCATCACCGTGCGCGGGCCGCCGCAGGGACAGTCCGTCGCCACGATCGGCATGCCGAGCGCCATCGCCTCCAGCAGAGCATTCGGCATCCCCTCCCAGTCGGAGGAGAACGCATACACCGATCCGCGGATCAGCTCCTGTTCCAGCGAATCGCTGGCTCCCATCAGGAAGATCCAGTCCTGCGCCTTCCACTCCTGAATCATTCCCTCCAGAATTTCCTTCGTCCCGTCCCCCGAATCCCCGCCGTAAATCTTCAGCACATAGTCGGGATGTTTCTCGTGCACCATGGCGAACGCCCGCAGCAGCATCGGCTGGTTCTTGAAGTCCACGAGCCGCGCCGACTGCACGACGCTCTTCTCCCGCTGCGCCGGAGCCGGAACGCCGAGATACTTCGGATTGACCGGGTTCAGGATAATCGTTGAATTTTCCTGCAGATAGGGCTTGAAAAACTCCCTCTGTCCCGTCGTCTGGAACACGCAGCCCGCCGCCCGGGGAAACAGGAGGGGGATCTGTATTTTGTCCGAAACCGCGTCGTAATGGCCCACCGGATCTGTCCGGATCGAGATCACGACCGGCACCCCCGTTCCCGGAGCCGCCATCAGCGCCCGGTAATTGGCCCGCTGTGCAAAGGCGATCAGAACGTCCGGCCGCTCCCGTTTCATAAAATCCCGCAGATACCGGACACGCCGGAAGAACTTGTCCACCCGGCCGCGTCTCTCGTCCTCCGGCTGCAGTCCGACCACGATACGCCTCACCCGCGGATCGATGGAAAACTCGTTCTCCCCGATCCACTCCGTCGCGATCGTGACCTCATATCCCTCCGCCGCGAACTGATTCGCGAGATTCGTGACGACGCGCTCCGCGCCGCCCTGTTCCAGACAGTTTAAATGAAATGCGATTTTTTTCACGCAGTCTCTCTCCTGACTCCTGTTAATTCTCCTGTACTGCCTCGTTCCGAAGACCGGATGATCTGTCCTTCCCTCGTTACAGCGCGCCTCCGGCGGCTGCAGTCGTCATAGTCCGGCAGGCCGCTTCTTCGTCCATGCGAAAACAGCATACGCCGGATTCCGCCGCAGTCGCTTGTCCCCCGAGGCCAGTCCATAATAGTGTAGTATAACATAAAAACCTCTGTGGGGAAACGAATCTGGATTCTGGCGGCTAACGTCTGGCGGGTCGATCATAATCCCCTGCTACAGGGCATTTACGGAGCAATCTTTCATATATCTGCATAAGACTATCCTCTGTTTTTCAATTTGATTAGAGCCCTTGGAGACTTCACATTGCCATCCCTATAGATAACTCCGTCCTCCATCAGCGGATTTATGACTTCAGACAAAAATTGACTTCTGCTTTTATAACTTGTCACTATCTGAAGCTCCTTTATGTGCTTTGGCCCTTCTGTTCTTAAAACCTCCAAAATCTTTTGTGCATCAGATAATTCATCCTGTACCGCCTGCATTGTACTATCTTCATAGATCAGATCAAACAAACGCAAATCAAGAAAGCCCGGATAAATCAAAACCCCTGGTTGTAAATGCTCTGCACTGCCTTTATAGCTTTCAACCATTGTTTGAAATCCTGTGCCACCGCGCTCCATTAAATTCGCCATGTCCAGGCAGGCTGCTATGATTGCATTTCTACGGATAGAAGGAATAGATCCTACCGGATACTGATCATAGCTTTTAGGCAATAGCCAAGACCCCGGTGACACAATATCAATCCGATCACTATAAATATCCACATCAATCTGTGTACCTGCAATCGAATAATCCCGATGTGCTACGGCATTCACCAAAGCCTCTCTGATAGCTTCTTTTGGATAAGCGCGAACTTCTTCGCGACCACCAGATTCTGTCTTGCGCCATCCGGTTCGTGTATTTCTCTCAATGAAATTCAGTACATTTTGAAAAACCTTAGCTAAAGAACCTTTATATCTTCCACTATCAAGAACTGTGCCAGTTTTATCTTTTCCTTTCCAGAGTCTGCAGCAAATCAACGAATCATCACCATCATAAGCATCACTGAACATAATAAAACCGGATTTTGCATATCCCTCTTTAGAAACAATTTCTTCGTTTTGCAGATCTTTAATAGTAGGAATCGATGATTTCTCTCTGTATTTTCTACATAATTCGAGATATTCTCTCCACCTGTCTTCTTCATATGGAATTTCACTTGTCTCATTATCAACACCAAATTTTCTTTTCGATAATGAAATAATATCTTCTGGCGAAGCCGGAGTTGAATTTCCATCCCCTTTTATATATACAGTTTCATTAAAATCACCTTCTCTGTATCTCACAACAGAATCGGCTGGAACAACACTAACAGCTAAAACAAACTTCTCTGCATTTGCATCAACGCTTCTCATCATATAGCGAATTTTTGCATGTGGAAAAATATGTCTGTCATTAATTTGGGCTATCAGTAGTTTCGTTTTATCAATTTCGTCTAACTCAATACCAAAAGCCTCTCCACTATTGGAGACTCCGACAAACATGATTCCTCCGTTACCATTGGCATATCCTACGATGGTTTTGGCCCATTTAACCGGTTTATCAGGGCTTAGTAAGGCTTTGTATTCATACTCCATATCTTCCGTTAGTACATCTGGGTATAATTCTTTTATTGTCATCCAAGCACCTCCAAGACTCTTTTAATACAAAGATATCAAACATTACGGAACATTACAAAAACATTTCGATACATTTCGGAACATTATTTTTCAGCGAAGTGATACCTAATGTTTGATTGTAACCGCTTTATAGATTCTTACCACTGTCAAAAACGGGAATTTGTCAAGATTTACCACAAATAATGCCTGCGCGCGAAGGAAAGAAAAGCACCCCACACATTTCTGCGCAGGATGCTTTTCTCTCCTTTGTCTTCTGTATCATCTGACGTGACTGCGGGCAAATCAAGCCCGCGCCGCGCTCATGTCCTACTCCCCGTTTTCGCGCCTCTTCCGGAACGCCATAACGCCTGTCACGGTCAGCCCCGTCGCCGCTGCCGCCAGCACTGCCAGCCAGAAGACCATCTGACTCGCATCCCCCGTCTTCGCCCCGTGATCCGTTCCCGGCGCTGCGGGCGGCTGTGCCGCAACCGCTTCCACAAACGGCTTGTAGGTGTTGACGATGACAAAAGCAGTGTCGCTGTTCTTTATCATCGACTTCTCATACCCTTCCGGCACGCCCACCTCGTCCACCGTCCACGATTTCGTCCGATCCAGCCCCGTCCACTGATGCCACCAGCGGTTCTCCTCGCTCAGCGCCACCGGCACGCCGTACGCCTGTCCGTCCCGGTAGAGCTGCACCGAAATGCTCTCCGGCCGCGTCCCCGCCTGATTGTCCGCATCGATCCACACCTTGCCCACCGCAATTTTCAGCGTATTGACAGCGGGCGGCGCAGCCTCCTGCGGCTCGGATGGCGGCGTCGGGTTCGTTTCCCCTCCCTGCTCCGCCGCATAACGGTTGACAAATTCAATATTCTGTTTTTCCCCCTGCATCTGCGCGTCTTTATAAACGGCCACGGCTGCTTCCAATCCACCTTTCTCTGCATTTGTGACAGTTACTCTGACGTAAAATACCGCCGCGTCATATAGGCCTCTCTCATGGCTGCCCGCCTGTTGGGAAACGGTGTACTGGTAAATTCCCGGCACAGCATAGGAGATCGCCGGGAATTTCCCCGTTCCCTCTCCCGTCATCTGCAGCTCACTCTGTGCCGGCATCGGCGCTCCCTCCTGCGGCGTCAGCGCAATCGTATACGCCTCCGCCGGAGCCGGCGCCTCTCCCTCAATCCTGATGCTGACCGGAAGCTCCACTGCAGCACTCTGCGCCGCCATCGCGGAAGCCGGAAGCATTGTCAACCACAGCAGCGAGAACAAAAACGCCGCGGCGGTTTTCTTTCCTTTCTTCTTCATAAGCCAGTCCTCCTACTTACGTTTCCGGCGTATCAGGCTTCATCCGCGCCAGAACAACAATTCTCGCATCCGTAAACTCTGAAGAACAGGTGGACATTCCCAGAATCCGCACGGCGGCTCCGCCCTGCCTCATCTCCTCCACCGTCTCCTGACGGATGTGCAATGCGCTGCCCTCTGCGAATTCCAGCAGCCCCTCTATATCGTCCCTCCACTGTTCCGGCTCGAAAATCGCGTCCTCAGAAGCCGGAACAAGCAGACAGGCAAAAATTTCCAGTTCATACGTCCTGTCCGGAAGCAGCAGCGTCCCTGCGGAATGTCCGTCAAAAAACGTCTCCTCCCGGTACAGATCCAAATCCCCGAACATTCGGTGCTCTTCCATATGGTGTCCATACAGAAGAGAATACGCGTCGCCAAACGCCCCATCGCATCCCGAATCCAGAAAAATGCTCCCCGCGAGTGCAAAATCACCGTACACATCGGTGTTGATATAGCTCAGGTTGCTCTCCCCCTGCAGAACAGGGTAATCAATTTCCGTTCCGTCCAGCGTCAGCCACGCGCGAACGTCCGGATTGACGGCCAGAAGTTCCTCAAAAGAAGCTCCCTCCTCCTGCGCCGTCTCCGGTTTCAATCGCAACATATCCGTCTGTATCTCTTCCGCAGCGGCATAGACCTGCGTATTGTCCCAGAGAGCATAGATGGAATATGCGCCCGCGATCACCAGAAAGAGCGTCACCGCCGCGCCGACCGCAAAATCCACCGCTCTCAGCACATATTCCATCACTCTCATCCCAATCCGCCTCCCTCCGCTCCGTAAAAGCGGATACACTGTCCTGCCGCAGTTACTTCCTCAACCGGCGCTTTCTGACGATCATCACCGCCGCCGCGCACACAACACCAGCCAGAATCAGCAGATAAGGCAGGCTGTCCAGAGAAATTCCCATATCCACAATTCCTTCTTTCTCATTGTGATAGGATACCGCAGTCAGGACCGAGGTAATTTCCCCTGCCGCAGCGGCGCTTCCCTCACTCAGCTTCGTCGTATATCCATCCGCTGCGATCTCCTCTACGTCTTCTTCCACCACATACGTCACCCCATAGGGCAGATTCGTAAAGTGCAGCGTCTCGCCGTCCTTTAACCAGAACGTCATCTCCTCTTCCAGCGCAACCGCCTCAGGATTCTCCGCATAGCTTCCGCCGCTCACTCTCATATCACTGGAAACCGTCTTTCCCTCAGGGGCGTTCAGCGTGATATGGAACTCAAAATATTTACCCTTATCTCCCAGATTGCCTCCCACGGTTTTAGCCACGGTCAGTTCTCCTGCCGAATAGAGATTCGTGAAAGAGTCTACTTTGTCATCTCCCTCAGTCTCCGTGTGAACGGCTGCCACTCTCGTTTTGTCACCGTCATTGATGACCGTCACAACCAGACGGATCGGATCAGTGCGATAGGTGACGCCTGCGGTAGTTCCTCTCGTTTCCTCTAAGGTGTACTCATAAATTCCAACCCGCTCATATTCAGGCAGGGTGATTGTAAACACAGCGGTCGCCGTCCCTTCCACATTTGCCGCTCCCTTGGCAAAAGCAGCCTCCGTAATGATTCTGAGATCCGGCGCGCTCTCCGCCTCTCCATCCGTTACCGTACCCTTTCCCTTCTGTATCAGCGTAAAGTTCTCCGCCGGGGATACCGTCCCATCGTTCTCCAGCTGATACACCTTCTCCACGGTAATAGAAGACATATCCTCATAGTCTGGAGCTCCCGCCGCAAAGGACGTCATCCCCGTGCACAGTGTCAGTGCCGCTGTCAGCACTCCTGCCAGAAACTTGCTTCCTGTTCTCATACTTCCCCTTTCCGCCGCAGTCCTCCTGCGGCACCGCGAACAGAACTGCGTGCGTGCGCGTCCTGTTCCGCCAACTCGTTCTCTCTATCGTGTCAACGCCTGTCCTGCCGCCAATCTGCAGAGCATCCCTACAGTGCCCTTCTGCGGAGCAGCGTGATCACCTTGGCCTCCATATCTTCCAGCGGGATGGCTCCGAACACCCGGCTGTCCTCCGCCTGCGTCCGGTAATCCCCCAGAATAAACACACACTCTTCCGGCACCGTATACGGGTAGGAGATCCCCTCCCCCGCATACGTCGGATACAGGATTGCGCCGCTCTGTGCGGTTCCGTTGACCTCCACAGTCCCGCTCCCGTCAATTGCAATCACGTCGCCCGCCCGTCCGAGAATCCGTCCGATCTGCCGCCGTCCGCCATACTCATAAATCACCACATCGTTTTTGGCATACGTTCCCTGCATCCGGAATCCCAGAAGCAGATCGCCGTCCCGAACCGCCGGGGACATACTGTTTCCAGACGCCTGCGTCACCAGAAAAACCTGTGTAAAGATCAGCCAGCCAGCGGCGGCAAGCCCTGTAAGCTGCGCTGCCAGCCGCAGGAAGCCGTTTCGCAGCATACGCCTCTCCCTGTCCCGCCCCATTCTGCCTTTACTTTCACTTTCCATCACGGATACTCCTCCGCTTTGCCAGCAGCACCGCCCCGGCGGCAGCCAGCGCCAGCATGGTCAGATAGGGTGTCGAATCCAGCGGCACATCCGTGTCCGGCACGACGTCTTTCCGGTTGGTGACGACGAGCTCTGTCCGGTCTGCACTGAGGGTAACCTGAATCTGTCTGGTCTGTTCATTCACGTTCACGCCCTCTGCTCTGCCCCCGTATTCCGCCGCAATATCATAGCCGTTGGCATTATTTTCAGTCAGCGTCAGCACGACTCCCGCCGCAAGCCCGGTAATCATATAACTTCCACCGTCTGCCAGATCAAATGTCCCGGTCACCGCTTCCCCGTCCGCTCCGGGGTAGGAGTAGGAAAAATGAAACTGTTTCTGCTTATCGCCCATGTCTCCCGCCACCTGTTTGGTCACGGTAAGATCCAGTGTCTGCGGGATGTACCTCGCATAATAGGTAACATTCTGCGTCACAAACTCTCTTTCCCAGTCTTCCACCCTGTCCGCGCATGCCTGATCCCGATACCATCCATCAAATACATATGTGACGCCGTCCGCTGTTTTCGTCCGAGGATAATCGACAGGATGATGATCCGGATCCGGACGGTCAATATCTCCCGCCGGAGAGTTCTCTCTCACAGAACGGCTGTACCCTTCCTGTATCACAAAATCCTCTGCCCCGGCATCTTTCACGGCAAAATGAACGTCATATCTGCCCTCCCTGTTCAGGTTGAGCACTCCGTCCAAATGAAACGTGTTTGTCCCACTCGGAACCGCCTGCCCAAAATATCCGTTGTTTCCCCTGTTCGCCCCATCGGAGACAATCACTTTCGTCCATGTGATGGTGTAATACCCCACCGTAGATTCCTGTTCCGCCGTCCTTGCATATTGATATGTTATCCCATCGTAAGTAATTGGCGGAAACTCCGCAGGTTGAATTTGAATCGTTCCATTATTAATCCAGCGCTGAATAGAATCATCACCCTCGCGCAGTCTCGTATTGACACTGTAAGAAGCAGCGCTCCTCTCCGCCCGGATCTTTCCCAGATTCATGCCGTTCCAGAGCGTATCCGGATCCGCGCTGGGGTTCTCCTCTTTATCCGGAATCAGGGTATAAACGTACAGATCATACGCCCTTGCCTTTGCCGCCGGAGCCGCTTTTATCTGGCTCCATGTGAACACAAACGGTGAAAAGCTCTCCGTCGTGAACTCCGCAGTGACACCCGACTCTGTCCGCGTGATCGTCCCGCTGTTCTCCCCGTCGGCGCCCGCCACGGTCTGCACCGCGTCACCGGTCACATGGTGCAGAGCGAGGCTGGATCCGTCCACACTCTCCGATAAACGATCCGCACCCGCCTCCATCACGACTCTGACCGGACCTGCCGGTTCTGTCTCCTGCCCGTCCGCTCTAAAGGAAACCTCCACGGCCAGCAGTGCATCAAACTCTTTTCCGCTCTCACGCAGCGTCTTGGCAAGACTTCCGTCAGAATCCTCCAGTCCCTCCACTGTCAGTACCGCTTCCTCCGGCAGAACGCCCCGCTTCGCATATGCTCTGACCGTCACGCCTCCCGCCGACGCGGTATACTCCCTTTCTGTTTCCTTCTCCTCTGTCTCCGGCTCTTCCCACTCTTCCTCCTGCGCTTTCATCGTCACTTTGATCTGCGGAAGTAATACCTCCCCGGCAAGCTCATACTTCCCGGCCGCCTCCTGCGTCAGCGCAGCGGTGAACAGAAAGTTCTTTTCAGAAAGCGTACTCTCTGTACCGGTGTTTTCCTTCTCCGCAGAACTTCCCTCCTGCGCTTCCTCCTTCACCGCCGCGCTGCCGTCCGCCTCTTCTGTTTCCGGCTTTGTGTCTCGCAGCTCTTCCGGCTCCGCCTCTTCCGTTTCCGATTTCCCGACCTGTAACGCCTCTGACTCCGCCTCTTCTGCTCCCGGCTTCCCTGCTCTCAGCTCCTCCGGCTCCGCCTCATACGCAGGCTCGCTCGACCAGCTCACCGCCACAGTGACGCTCTCCCCGCTCTCGCTGACTGCCGTCAGCTCCGCCGGAAGCGTCAACTCGCTCTGCGGCGTGCCGAACGATACCATTTGAGAAGAAATCTCTTCTCCCAGTTCCGCAATCTCTGTCAGTAAAATTTTCCGTTCCGTTTCCGGAACTTTCGCTGCACCGTCGCTCTTGCCGGTTTCGCCTGTCTCCGGATCTTC
>JAUNGV010000006.1 GCA_030524225.1 Eubacteriales bacterium | reverse complement strand
GTGCCTGCGTTCTCCTGTGAACCGCTGTAATTCTGCGAGCCCGCGTTCTCCTGCGCACTGCTGTAGCTCTGCGCGCCTGCCTCATTATGATTTGCCCCGCTGCCGCCGCTGTAGGAATCTTCCGGACGGTACGTTCCGTTCTCTCTGTTTTCCTCGTACATTTTCTCTATCCTTTCTCGCCGGCCCTCTCTCCGGCGCTCTCTGTGTGCTGTATTGATCTCCTCTTCGGATGATTCACAGTATAAAAATGAAATGTGTTCATTTTGTGATGGAAATATTTAAACTTTGTAAAATTCTTATTATTTCACTGTATTCCGTCCTCCTCTGTCTGCTTCCCTAAAACCCGCATATTTTCAAGCTTTATAAACCCTCTGTCACTCCTTACTGCTCCATCCCGTTTCTTCTCATTTTGTCCTTTAATTTATTTTTTTGGTGTCAAAATTGGCGTCAAAACTGGCGTATTTTGTCATAGAAAAAGAGAGCCGCCGCTCTCTTTTTTCCGTCCTAAATTGCAATATTGATTTTCTCCATTTCCTCTTTTTTCGTGTCCGGCATGACGTGCGCGTATAAATCCATCGTCATAGCAAGGGTGGAATGCCCCAGAATCGTTTTCAGTGTATTCGGCTTCATCCCGCCTTCGATTGCCCGCGTTGCGAAGGTTCCCCGGAATGCGTGCGCCGTGAATGGATCTATGGCCACCCCGCCTTCTGCCGCTTTCCCGATCACTCTTTTGATTGCATTGTTGATTTCACTTGCTGCGGCAGAACTGCCACGTTCCCCTGTGAATACTCTTTGATTCACCGCCAACACCTTATTTCCGAAGAAATCCCGCTGCCGCTTCTTCTGCGTTTCCAGTATTTCCAATACCGACTCTGTCAGCGGTATTTCCCGCTCACTGGTTTTTGTCTTTGGTGTTCCCGTTGTTTGTTTTCCGTTTTCATCGTGCGTTATCGTCCTGTTGATCTTCAGCAAACCGCGTTTTCTGTCTATGTCCCGCCATTCCAGCGCCGCAGCTTCCCCGCACCTGCAGCCCGTCCATAACAGGAACCGGAACAGATCATAAAACCATTCTCCCTTTGCATATTTGAAAAACGCTTCCGTTTCTTCCTGCGTCAGCGCCCTGTGTATTGTGTCCCGTGTCTCTGGCTCTGTTCTTCTCAATCTCTTCACCCCCGAAGCTGGATTCTTTAAGATAATTTCGTCTTCAACCGCCATTTTCAATATCATCTTTATCATCAAAAAAATATGATTTACTGTGTTTGTGTGATATTTTCCCGATAGTTTTTTCTGCAGTTCTATGATCTGGCGGCGTTCAATCTCTGAAACTTTCTGCGCGGTAAACGGTTCTTGTTCGATCATTTTATACAGCTGCTTATAATTGTGAATCGTGTTCCCTTTGATTGTTCCCGTCTTTCTTTCTATCCATTCATAAAAATACTTTTGGAAACTTATATTCCTGTTTCTGGTGTATGTCCTCTCTTCGATCTGGCGGCGTGCCTGCAGTTCCTTCTCCCGGCATTCCGCCACCGTTTCCCCGTATACCGAATAGCGCGTTCCATCCACTGTAAACCGCGCCATAACGCGCCCGTCTGCTCTCCTGCTGTATCCCGCTGGCAGTCTTGCCATAATTGCCCCCTTTCCGGCCTGCTGCGCTGCTCCGGCGTGTTTGCCTGCTCTCCTCCGGCGCTCGCTTTGCAATGTTCGCCGCTTTGTCTACGGTTCCCGCCCCCTTTGTGCTCCCCGGGAGCGGGCGTTTCCACCTTTTTCACCATTCACCGGCGCTTCCTTCCTCCGGCGGTCTCCTCTCCCTCCTTTCCTCTGGCGCTCTACCGCTGTTATTCCTGTACAGGAACTTCCCGCGCCGCTCTTTCTGCAGCATCCAGCGCCTTTTTCTCAATTCTCTTCGTCTGCCGCAGGCTGTAGCCGATCTCTTCCGCGATCTGCGCCAGCGTTTGCCCTTCTCCCAGATAATACGTCCACAGGAAGTCCCGCAGCTGCTCCGGCTCCACCTTCTGCAGGATCTTTTCCGCACGGCCTATATCCTGCCGCAGCGTTTCCATGGCCTCCGCCCTCTCCCTTTCCTGCCTGATCTTCGGCACGGTCTTTTTCCTTCTCCGGATTCGCTGGAAAAACGCTTTCACTTCCTGCATGGCTCCCTCTCCCTGTCTCTCAACCTGTCCCTTCGCTGTTCATTTGCTGGAGCAGGAGCACCGCAGGAAGAAAAAATTTACGCGCGCGAAGGATTTCTGTTTTGTCGAGACCTCCCGCCGGTCTCCGCCTGTATTTTTTATCCCTCTTTTTTTCGTACCGGGGGGCTTTTCTGCGCCGTTTCCCCGCTTTCTCTTCCTCTTCTTTGCCTGCGTCCTTCTCGGCGCACTGTTCGCGTCAAAAATGAGAAAAAGCGGCTCAAATAGCGCCATTTTCGCACCAAAACACGCCCAAAATGGCTCAAATAGCGCCAAAAACGCGCCCTTTTCCGTCCATTTCGCGCCCGCCTTCCTTCCGATCCGCTCCGGCGTTGCCGCGCCTTGCTTCTCTTCCCCGGCGGTTTGCGTAACGAAACGCAAAATATTTTTTCATTTTTTCGGGGGAATCCTCCGCACCTTCCCCGCCCCGCACGCTGTCCATGCTCTGGTAGTACCTACCGCCGCGCCCGCTCCCTGTGTTTGATCTCTTCCCGGTCTGATCCGGCACGCCGTTTCTCTCTTTTCATTTCCGCATTTTTTCTATTTTTCCTTTGTTCGTCCTTTGTTCGTTTTGTTTTTTCGTCTTTTCTTCCCGTTCCTCTGGCCTGTGCTTGGCTCTTCCTGCCTTACCCTTCCCGGCGGGCCTCCCGCGGCCTTCCTGCTTTCTCTGGCGGCCTCCTGCGGCTGCCTCTGTCTGTCCCTGCGGCTGTTCCATGATGTAGGTATACGCAATGTATGGCTGCCCTGTGATCTCGCATATTCCGGCCCGGACGCTCTCGCCGTCCAGATAATACCCGGCGCGCGGCCTGATCCTCTCCGAAAACGTCCGCGCCTGCACAATCTCTTTCCTTGCCTGCGGCCTTATGAGATTCTTTGAAGCGTAGAAGCGCCGCCCGATCTTGCGCCCCTCCGTTTTCTCTGTTCGGATGGAATATTTTACAAAATATGCCGCTATTTTAGCATATTGGCCGCCAGAATGAAGCGGAACCACGTTCACGGCTCCCTTCTTCCACCTTCCCGTGATCTCCTGCAGATCTGCCGATGATATGACCGCGTGCGCGTGCCTGCTCCCTCTGGCTCCTATTTCCAGTGTATAGGCATATTTCAGCACCTTCCCCGCCTTCTTGTAATCCCTGCCCAGTCCACGGAAAAACAGCTGCATTTCTCGCACCGCCTCCCGGCTCCCTGCCGGTTCCTTCCCTCTTCTCCATGAGAGCGTAATAAGAGCGTCTGTACCGTCTCTGAAATTGGCGTTCAGCGCACGCCGCAATTCCTTTTCTGACTTTCGCGCATTTGCCGCCCGCATTGCCTCCGTACTGCTTCCCCTGCGTTCTCCTCTCGTTCCCGGCTTTCCATATCGCGCGGAATGGTATTTGCATATTTCCAGAGTGCGCCCCGCCCTGCACTCTTCCCGTATATATGGCATTTTTCCGCGTTCCTTTACGATTTATAAATAGCCTTACCGCGTCTCTTTGGCGGTTTTGCCGCCCTTTTTCACGGCGCTTCGGCGGTCTTTTTTGCCGCTTCCGCGCCTGCTATGTTTCATCCTTTTCCCGCTTTCTTCCCCGGTTTCCTTCCGCCCTCTCATTTTCGAGAGAAAATGTTCCCAATGACGGCGGGAAGTCCATCTATGGAAAGGGGAAGGGAATACTCCCCCTTTCTCTCCTGCCTATACGATTTCTTTCTCGATCTCAAACACTCCGCTTCCCATTTCCCGCAGCAGGAACACAATTCTTCCCTGTTGTACCTCTCTCCCGCCATATACAAGCGCTTCATCCCGATTTTCGAAATATTTGTCTGCTGTGGTTCTCCTCCACCTATCCATACTTCGGATAGTATACATTGGCTCTTTCCTTTCCTCTTCTCGTCTGCTGCTTTCTCTCTCTTTCGCTCTCTTTCCCATGTTCACCGCTTTCCCTCCTGTTCTCTGGCGCTCCGCCCTTTTGATTCTCCCTCACGGGAGCAAGCGCGCCCTCCCACGCTTTCAACTATTCGCTAAACCCTGTATGCAAGAATCTGCGCCCGATCACTCCCCGCGCTCTGGCGCTTCATATCCTCCCGGCTCCGTTCCTGGAATGCTCTGCTGGCCGCTCAACTGCCCATCCATCGCCGCAAGAAGCTTCTTCGCCGCCGTAATAGAAGCGAAGATATTCCGCCCCCGGCGCTCCATGGAATCTATAAATTCTTTCACCTCCTGCCGGTTCTTCGGCAGATAATACCCGCCGCCGCGCGCCGAAGTGGAACAGATCACAACGCCCGCTTTCCTCTCTGTTTCGATCTGCTTTACAAGGTCTCGTTCTGTCACGTCCAGCCGCCGCATTAAATACGCTTTACTGACGGCCTGTTCCCTTCCTCTTCCCAGTAACTCCCGTACCATCTTTATTCACTCCCTTCTTTCCCGTTTCCCTGTTCTGATCCGGCGGCCTGCCGCTTCTTCCCGCGCGCCTGCGCTTCCTGCTCCTCTTTCTTTCTCTGGTACTCTTCCCGGATCTCTCTTAATGTCCACTCGTTATACCACCGCGCCGCCTCATACACGCCCGCAAGCGTGAAATAGGTCTGTGCTCCACCTCCCGCTTCCGTGTACACAGTTCCCGTGTACTGCGTGTGTATGTAATTCTTTCCTGCTTTTTCCGCTATTTTCGCGGATTGCCTTTCTTTCTTCTTTACGGCTTCCACGGTTCCCGCACCGAAATAATAAATTACGATCTCTTCCGGTACTCTGTCCCCGTCTCCGATCAATGCAGCTGATCCCTTCACGATTTCTTCCACTTCTTGTCTGTTGAATAGCTGCATTTTCTTTCTGGCCGCCCTGTATCTTTCATCAACCACGCCCGTCATGACGATTATTCCATTATCCATTACAAGCACTCTTCCCTTCCCCCTTCCTCACTCTTCTGTTCCTCTGCCTCATTTCTTTTTGAAAAATTCCATAACTGCGATGAAAAACAGCTTCATAATTCCGATCGCGATCAATATCATTCCCAGCCTAACAAGCATTTTCCCCTTCCCCCTTCCTCACTCTTCTGTTCCTCTGCCTCATTTCTTCCTTGATTTTGTTTTTTTCTCGGATTCTCTGCAGAACTTGAAGGTTATATATTTCTGCCGCCCTTTTAACGCCTTCCGTTGTTAAATATGGCAATTCCCCGCCCTCTTCGGTTTTGTAAGTCCCTGCTAATTGTCTCAACCGAAACGGCATAACCCTGCTACCTGTGTATCCCTTTCGCTCTTTTCTCCTTTTTTCCTCCTCTTGCTTTACCCTGCTTACAACATCTTCCCCGAAAAACTCCGAAACGATTTCTTCCGGTGTAAATAACTCCCCGCATTCTCCGCTTATTACTCCCCATATCTCGGCAAAGCTTGCCGCTTCTCCTTTGTGGTACATCTTTACATCTTCCCCGTATATTCTGTAAATCACCCTTTTTCGCCCCTTCTGCCGATCCCTGCGGCGTGTCTGTTCGCTCTCTTCCTCCTTGATTCGATCCCCCTTTATCCTGTCTGTATGTCTACCGCGTGGGGCTTGCTTGCTGCCATCCTGTCCAGTTCTGAATCTATGACACGCCTGTCATAAACCACCCGCCGCCCGAAATTCCGGCGCGCTCCGATCTTCTCCAACCACTCCCGCGCCGTATTCCGTCCGATCCCTGTATACTCCGCCGCCTCTTCAATGCTTAACAGGCGCTTTCCCTCTATCCGGCCTCTGTGCTCCGCTGCTCTCATCGCTCCCCGCCTCCTGTCTTCTGCTCCTTCTGCGGCTCTTCTCCGGCCTCTGCCGCCTGCTTCCGGCTCCTTGCCCTCTCTGTGCTCCGCTGGATTGCCTGCGCCGCGTTCAGTCCCTCCATGAAGTGAAGAAGCGCTATTTTCTCCTCTTTCGTCATTTTCTTTAAGTTCTCAATGAACCGTTCCGCCTCTTCCTTCTCCACCTTGTTCAATATCGTCTCCACTTTCTTTTTCCTCCGTTTCTTTTCGTCTATGAAGTAATATTATTCGTCTTTGCCGTCTTTGTCAATCCGTTTTTCTTCTTTGACGTGTTTTTTAATTGACTATGAAGCATTTATGCCCTATAATTTAGGAACAGCAATCAAAGGGGGATATTATGGGAATGAATGAACGAATCCGGAAAATCAGAAAAGAGTTCGACCTTACACAGCAGGAATTTTCACGCAGAATCGGCACGACCGCGAACGTCCTTACAAATTACGAAACAGGGCGGCGGAATCCTTCCGCCTCTGTAATCAACAATATTTGCAAGACGTTCAACATCAACGAAAAATGGCTTCGTGACGGCGAAGGGGAAATGTTCCTTCCCGCCTCTTCGTTCTCTTTCGATGAATTTCTGCAGCAGCACGACGCGGACGAATTGGAAGCCGCCATTCTGCGGGCTTATTTTGAACTTCCGACTACGCAGCGCAAAGAAGTTCTTTCTTCTCTACTTCAAATTGCCAACAAATGCCGCAGCGTTTCCCCTGATTTCTGATCTTGGTTCCCTCCTACCCCATGGAACAGCGCCCCTTCCCGGTGCTGTTCTTTTTTTCCCTGCTGCGTCTGCCTCTCTGATCCGCTCCCCTGCGGTACTCTCTGGGCCGCTCTGCTTCCCCTCCGCGGCCTTCTGTGCTGTCCTTCCTATCCTTCCTTCGTCTCTGCCCCCGGCGTCCTCTGCGGGGCGTTCCCTCTTGGCCATTCTCCCCTGTTGCCTGCCCCGCCTGCCGCTCTCTGATCCTCTCCGGCCTGCTCCCCGCTTTCTCCTTTCCGATCCGGCGGCCCCGCTCCCGGTTTCCGTCTTTCTTCTCTTCTTCCGGCTTCAGCGCTCCCCCGCGATGCTCTTTGCGCCCTCCCTGCGCCGCCCTGCTTCCCCTCCGCGGCCTTCTGTGCTGTCCTGTCTATCCTTCCTTCGTCTCTGCCCCCGGCGGCCTCTGCGGGGCGTTCCCTCTTGGCCATTCTCCCCTGTTGCCTGCCCCGCCTGCCGCTCTCTGATCCTCTCCGGTCTGCTCCCCGCTTTCTCCCTTCCGATCCGGCGGCCCCGCGCCCGCTCCCTTCTTTCTTCTCTTCTTTCTGCTTCAGCGCTCCCCCGCGGTGCTCTTTGCGCCCTCCCTGCGCCGCCCTGCTTCCCCTTTGCAGCCTTCTGCGCTGTCCTGCCTATCCTTCTTTCGCCTCCTGCCTCCGGCGGCCTCTGCTTGGCGTTCCCGTTCTCTCTTGCCCTGTCTCCTCTGTTGCCTACCCCGCCTGCCGCTCTCTGATCCTCTCCGGCCTGCTCCCTGCTTTCTCCTTTCCGATCCGGCGGCCCCGCCCGTCTTTCTTCTCTTCCTGCGGCCTTCAGTGCCCCATTTCTCCCGTTTTTTCTGACACAAGTGTCAGGTGTCTTTGACCGTCTCGCCCTTTTCGCTCCCGTATTCGATCTCTACCAAACGCGCGGCGCTTTCCTTCTCTCCGGCGGCGCGGTATGCTTTCAATATCTGCTGGAATATCTCCCGATCCTTGGCCGGTATCTCCTGTTTCAGCTGCCATTCAAGAGCTTCTATTACTCTCTTCCGTTTCTCCTGATCTCCTGGTATTTCTGCGTATAATCCCATCTATTCCCCTTTCTCCGGTACTCCTGCCCGGCGGCTCCTGCCTTTTTCCTCTGCCTTTCTTTGCCGATACCCCCGCGCCTTCCCCAGGCTGTAATAAATGCCCAGTGCGTGAAGAAGATCATCCCCCGCCAGTTCTTGGGCGGCGTTCAGTTCCTCTATGGTCTCTTCATAGCGTCCGTTTCTTGGTGCGCCGGTTCGGTCTATGTAATTCCTCATTTCCTTCAATTTCTTCTCTGTCTGTCCCATGTTCTCCCCTGTGTTTGATTCTTCCCGCCTGCTCCCCCTGGTGATCCCCTGCGGGCTGTCCGGCGGCTCCTGCAGGCGTTCCTTCTGCTCTGCGGCGCTTCGGTTCTGCCGCTCCCGCTTTTCCTGTTCTCCTCTTCCTCTCTCTGTTCGCCCCGCGTTCGATTCCCTGCTTGGCCGCCCGTCTCCCCGGGCGATCCTCGGCGGTCTTACTGCTGCCTGCCCCCTCTCTTCTCCTCTTTTGGCGGTACAAGGTGGAACAGGCGGGATACTCTCGCCATTACAAGTAATTCCTGCTGCCCTTCTACCGGAAGGGATTCATAGAACGCCGCCACCTCCTCCGCCTCTTCTCGCTCTTTCCTGTTCAATACGGTCTCCATCGGTTTTTTACCTCCTCAAAATAGCATTACGCGCTTCTTTTTCTAAACTATATAGTGTATTGCGCTCTATGTCAATAAAATTCTTGCTATTTTTAACGTATTATGTTATTTTCTTCTTGTGAATATCCATAAAATAGTAAGGGGGATAATATGACGATCAACGAAAGAATCAAACATCTTCGTAAAGATATTCTAGGGATAAAAAGCCAGCGCGATTTCGGCGATAAAATGGGCATGAAGCAAACCACTGTCAGCGCCTTTGAGCGTGAAGGGAGTGTAAACGATATAACTATTCGTTCTATCTGCATGGCCTACAATGTGAATGAAGAATGGCTTCGCTACGGCACGGGAAACGTGTTCGCCTCTGACCAAACTTTCTCTCTTGATGAATTTCTGCAGGAGCGGGGCGCTTCCCAGCTTGAAATTGATTTTCTGAAAGCCTACTTCGATCTGGATGAACAGACACGCCGCCAGCTGATCGAGAATTTCAAACGGCGGCGCGCCGAATCCTCCGGCTGGCCTTCGGACGATATAGAGCACCGCGTTTCCGACTATCGGAAACAGCTTCTTGATGAAAAGAAAGCGCCGGGCGAATCGTCAGTTTCACAGACCGCGCCCGCCGCCGATAATTTCATGGCCGGATGATCTTTTTTCGCCTCAATGAAAGAGCCTTTCTTCCCACTTAGGAAAAAAGGCTCTTTTTATTCTCTATGATCTTCTGTGTTCCCGCTCCCTTGCTTTCTCTTCCGGCGGCTCCTGTCTCTCCTTTCCGCGGCTTTTGCGCGGGCGCAAAACGTCCCTTCCTGCCCGCTCCCATTTTCCCTTTCTTTCCTGCTCTCCGGGGAATAACTGCGTCGAATTGGTGTCAAAATTGGCGTCAAACGGTTTCGTGATCTCCTGCAAACCGCGTAAATATCGCATTTATTCATTTTTCTATTCTTTAATCTTTGTAAAAAGAAGCATAAAACGGGAAAAATCGCCCCTGCGCACTATCTTCGCGCAGAACAGCGATTCTTCCCGCTCTGTCATTCTTTTCCTCAGAGAAATCTCTCGCACCAAAGCCGGACGCAGACGTATCTCCGGACCGTGTACCGCAAAGTTGCTGCACCGGGCCCCGTAAGCCGCCGTCTTCTCCTTCCGGCCGCTTTATCCAACCATGCCGCAGGGGGCTCATGCCCAGTCCTCTTCGTCCTCCTCGATCACCTGAATCTCCAGATAATCAAACTCGATCGTCTCCACAAACGCATCCTTCGTAAACCGGCACTTAGCCCCTTTCTGAAAATCGCGCACCGCCGGTTTCAGCCAGATCGGCTGTGCCAGATCGAGCTGCAGGCAGGCCTGCTCCAACGCCCGGAACACTTTATGCGTTCTCGTGTCTCTGCCCGGCTCCTCTACGACCACATCCCGCAGGAGGCGTCCGTCTTTCCATTCTTTCGCCCACAGTCTAAACATACTTACTCGTCATACCCGTTCGGATTCATGCTCTGCCACCGCCACGAATCCTCGCACATCTCCTTAATACCGTACTGCGCCTCCCAGCCCAGTTCCTCCTGCGCCTTCTTTGCAGAGGAATAGCAGGTCGCAATATCGCCCGCCCGTCTGGGATCAATCACATACGGAATCTTCTTTCCGGTCGCCTCTTCAAAATTCTTTACAATATCGAGCACGCTGTATCCGACTCCCGTCCCGAGATTGTAAATATTCAGTCCGCTTCCCGGCTCCAGCTTTTTCAGTGCCTTGACATGACCGAGTGCCAGATCCACAACGTGAATATAATCGCGCACGCCGGTTCCGTCATGCGTATCGTAATCGTCTCCGTATACGTGCAGCTGCGGGAGCTTGCCGACCGCCACCTGCGTGATATAGGGCATCAGATTGTTCGGCACGCCGTTCGGATTCTCTCCGATTGTTCCGCTCTTGTGGGCTCCGATCGGGTTGAAATAGCGCAGCAGCACGACGTTCCACTCCTTGTCGGCAAACTGCAGATCCGTCAGAATCTGCTCCAGCATCCACTTCGTCCAGCCGTAGGGGTTCGTGCACGTTCCCTTCGGGCACTCCTCGGTGATCGGCACGAAGGCCGGATCGCCGTATACAGTCGCCGACGAGGAGAAGATGATATTCTTACAGCCGTTCTTCCTCATCACATCGAGAAGTGTCAGGGTTCCGGAAACGTTATTCTCATAGTACTCCCAGGGAAGTCCCACCGATTCGCCGACTGCCTTTAAGCCCGCAAAATGGATCACGGCATCCGGTTTCTCCTGCTCGAAAATCTTCTCAAGCGCCTCTCTGTCCCGGATGTCCGCCTCATAAAAGGGAATCTTTTTCCCTGTAATCGCCTCCACGCGGGCGATTACCTTCGGGCTCGCGTTGACGAGATTGTCAACGACAACCGCATCATAGCCCGCATTCTGCAGTTCCACCACAGTATGGCTGCCGATAAACCCGGCGCCGCCGGTCACCAAAATTTTCATTCTGTTCTCCTATCCGGAGCGCTCTGCACGACAGGACACGCAACTCTCAATTTGCGTCTGCCATTGCGGGAGTTGTGACGCTCCGACACGACTCCCGGTATATGTCCTCCGGCGCTCTTACAGCTCAATCCCGTTCTGCCGGCACAGTTCCCTCGCAGACTCCACGGAATCCACACCTGTCTTGTTCTTGATCGGAGCGAACTCATGCTCTCTCGCCACCTCGAAAGGCAGGCAGGTATCCAGCTCATGAATCATATCGAGCACCAGCTGCTCGTACTTATAACCATTCGGTTCCTCCGGTTTCACAAGATTCCCGTCCTCATCAAGATAAGGAATCTTCTTCTCCACTACATGGAGGGGAAGTCTGTCGTTCATGATCTTCTCCAGATCGCTCTCGCGGAAGAGATAGTTCATAATGACGCCGAAGTTATACGCCGGTTCGCCCTTCTCATTTTTGGCGTCCATCAGTTCCTCTGTCATATCATAATATTCGACGATGGACGGGCGGCCGTCCTCGAGACACATCGCTCCGACCTTCTCATCCTTCGCCACCTTGCGCACGACCTTCGCTCCGCTCGCACAGTTCCTTGCGATCGTCGCCCCGACGAAAACGGGATCCGCGATGCGCTGCAGCACATTGTCAACCGCAAACGCGTTGAGCCACTCGATTCCGAGTTCTTTTACCTTGTCGAGCACGCCGCACTTCGCCATCGAGACGAACCAGCCGCCGTTGCCGTTCGGAGACGTCGCAATCCGGTTCTTCGCCTCCATATAGACCTTGCCGTTATAGTCGGTCGCAGGCGCCATATCCTGTACAAAGTAGAAAATCAGCTCCGGATCGTAGCCAAAGTTGTCCATCTCCTTCATGAAATTCACGGTCGCGTCGTGATTCTTCTCACTCGTCATGATGAAGAGCGGAACCGTGCGTCCTGCTTCCTTCACCACATCCTGAAGATTCTCGATCAGACGCTGCATGATGTAGACCGGCTTCGTCAGACCGATATTGTACATGCACTTCGGATTGTCGCTTCCGAGACGGGTTCCCATTCCGCCTGCCAGGAGAACCGCCGCCACCTTGCCCTCGCGGATCGCATCCAGACCGATCTGCCTGAAGGTTTCCTTATTCTCCCCGATCTCCGAGAGCTCCATCGCACCCAACGGCTCAATCTTACCGCGCGGGGCCTGACCGCCCTGCTCCAGCGCCCCCTTGATAAAGGAGAGATCCGTCGCCTCGATCTGCTGCAGCAGCGCTTCCTTCTCCTCTTTGGGCAGCTCGCCGTAATATTTCAGGACGTGTGTCTGACCATACTCTTCCAGCTTTGCAACCGCTTCTTCGTACTTTGCCATGCTGATTCCTTCCTCCTCACACTAATCTTCATACCGGAATGCTTCCACCGGCTCCTATTGTACCGCTCCGGCGTGCGGTTTGCACGCTTTATTTTCTGATTTTTCGTTTGATTTCTTGGCGGCTTTTTTAAGATTATTGTTCCTGATATTTTTTCGTCTGCGCCGCAATCAGCTCCGCGTCGTCAAAATAGTTGATCCGCATCGCACTCTTGACCTCTGAGAGAGTCTGCGCCGCCTTGGCCTGCGCCGCTTCGCTTCCCTTTTTCAGAACCTCGTAAACGTACGCGATGTCCTTCTGGTATTCTTTCCGGCGGTTGCGGATCGGCTCGAGCGTCTCCTGCAGTACATTGTTCAGGAATTTCTTGACCTTCACATCGCCGAGACCGCCGCGCTGATAGTGTGCCTTCAGCTCATCCAGATTCGCATAGTCAGGCAGATACGCCGCAAAATGCTCGTCGCGGCAGAACGCATCTAAATAAGTAAAGACGGTGTTGCCCTCCAGTTTGCCCGGATCCTCGACACGGATGTGATCCGGGTCGGTGAACATGCTCATTACCTTTTTCTTTATCACATCCGGCTCGTCCGCGAGATAAATGCAGTTGCCGAGGGATTTACTCATCTTGGCATGACCGTCCGTGCCGGGCAGCCGCTGGCACGCCTCGTTGTCCGGCAGCAGAATCTCCGGTTCAACCAGCGTATCCCCGTAAACGAAATTGAACTTGCGGACGATCTCTCTGGCCTGCTCGATCATCGGCTCCTGATCCTCGCCAACCGGCACCGTCGTCGCCTTAAACGCCGTGATATCCGCCGCCTGGCTGATCGGATAGGTAAAGAAGCCCACCGGAATGCTCGCCTCGAAATTGCGCATGATGATCTCATTTTTCACCGTGGGATTGCGCTGCAGCCGCGCCACCGTCACGAGGTCCATATAATAGAAGGTCAGCTCGCACAGCTCCGGAATCTGGGACTGGATAAAGAGGGTCGACTTGGCCGGATCGAGTCCCGCCGCCAGATAATCGAGGGCGACCTCCACGACATTCTCCCTGACCTTCTCCGGATTCTCCGCGTTGTCCGTCAGCGCCTGCGCATCCGCAATCATGATATAAATCTCATCGAACGCTCCGGAATTCTGCAGCTCCACGCGCCTGCGCAGAGAGCCCACATAGTGTCCGATGTGAAGGCGTCCCGTCGGCCGGTCGCCTGTTAAAATAATTTTACTGTTGCTCATACGTTTCCTTTCTGTGTCGCTTTCCTATCTTCCTGTTCCCTATGATTCGCCGTACCTGCCCGCTGCAGCCGTCGGAGGGGCACTCCCTATCTGCTCTTGTCGCCGCCTCCGAAGGAAGGCTGTGCGGCAGAGACCGGCTACTTCTTCGCGCTGCGGTCCGGGTCTCCGGATCCGCCCCGGTACTCGCCGCGCAGAAACCTCTTCCCGGTCGTCGCCAGCAGCCAGATCGCCACCGCCGCAAAGATCACGGCTACGCCTCCGATCAGCAGCCTCTGCGTATCCTGCACCTGCCCGAAATCCCGCACGAGATTCCAGACAATGTACAGCAGATATCCGCCCGCCACCGCGCGCAGGATCATAGAGCCCCGCGAGAGAAGGGGCGGCCGCGCCCCCGGCTCTCCGGCGGACGCCGGAGAGCGTGATTCGTTTTGTTCGTCCATGGTGTTCTCCTTATATTTCCTTTTTATTGTACTCTTCCGATTCGTTTTCTATTATAGTGTATCTTTTGAAAAAAGTATACGGGCCGAAAACGTTCGTTGCTTTTCCCCTCGATCTTGCTTACAATAACAGGGAAGTTGAGCAATGCTTCATTCACAAAAAGGAGGCTTTTATGACCACATCAGAATCTTCGGTGTCAGACCGCCCGCTCTCGACAGCGGAGCTTTTTTATCTTCTCTATTTCTGCCTGATGCTCGCAGCCAAAGGGCTGGGACAATCCGAAGGACAGCCTCTCTATGATCTGTGTCTGGCCGCTGCAGCGCTCTGCTTTCTCGCCAAACTAATGCTTACCCGCTACACCATGTTTGAACTGCTTGGCACCATCCTGCTTCTTGGCATGACCATGTTTGTCTATCTGCGCACAGGGGAACGCGGTATCGTTTTCTACATGGCAATGGCACTGGGCTTAAAAGGCGTCTCTCTCAAACGGGTATTCCGGACGGGCGCATGGCTCCTCAGCGTCTGCTTTCTGCTGATGATGGCACTGACCCAGAGCGGACTGATCGGTGATCTGTTCTACGTTCACCACAAGGATGCTCTTGGTTTTACCGTGCGCTGGTCATTCGGCTACACGCACCCGAATGTACTCCACATCACCTATTTGGTATTGATGGCGCTCTGGCTCTATGTGCTCCCTCTGACGAGGAAACAACTGCGTGCGGTTTCCGTTTTTTTCATGCTTGGCAATCTCTATGTGCTTCTGTATTCTCTCAGCTACACCGGCTTTATCGTGGGAACCTTTTATCTGTTCTGCAACTATTATTTTACCGCAAGCCGGCCCGACAGCGGTCTGCGCCGCCTCGCCAATGCACTGGCAGGATGCCTCTTTCCTTTCTGTGTGCTCTTTTCCGTCGCAGGCCCGGTTATTCTGACAGGAAAACTCTATGAACTGGCTGATAAACTCGTACACCATCGCTTCGTACTCTCGAATTATTTCCTGACGACCGAACCGGTCGCTCTGTTCGGGCACCGTTTGCTGACAACGCCAGATGCGACCCGCTCCATCGACTGCTCCTATACCTATCTCTTCGTACATCTCGGCGTTGTCTTTTTTGCCATGTTCTGTCTTGTCTACATGGCGATGATACTGCGCTGCATCCGGCAGAACAACGGTCGCACGCTTGCGATCCTGCTCGGCTTTGCTCTCGCCGGGGTAACCGAACCATTCCTGTTTAATACCTCGTTCAAAAATATCACCTTCCTGCTGATCGGCGCGTATCTCTTCTTTCTTGCAGACAGACTTTCCCATCGTCTTCCCGCCTTCTGGCGGCGGGAAATTGCACTGGGTGTGTTTGGCAAAATAGGTTCCAAAGAAATTATATTTTCCCGCAGAGAAACCGCTCCTATCCGGAAGCATGAAGACCAGACTGACACCTTCCCGAATCGAAATGATAAATCTGTCTCTGTTTCAGATCAGAAAGAGGACTCGGCAGCGGCTCGCAGCCTATCCCGCCTGCTTCTGTTCTCATGCGGCGCTGCTTTCCTCGCCGCCATGCTCTATCTGCTGGCCGCACCGAGACCTTCCGCCGTTCTGATTCCTTCCGTATACTGTACCGACGGTTACGAAAGCGATCCGCAGCTCTATACACAGGAAGAAATCGACGCTCTGGATTCCTCCGTGATCGTTCTCTCATGGAACGGAAGTTCTGAGGAAATGGCCCTGTTCACCGGCAGCACCCCACACTTGGAATTTGTTCGCCGCACAGTCAGCTGCGGCGTGTGGACATGGCTGGCAATTTTCGGCGCTGGTCATCTGCTGCAGCGCAAGCGGACACGCCACTCCTGAAATTCCCCTGATTTCTCTGTCTGCCCCACTTATCCGCAGTGCCGCAGACAGAAATCCGCAACAGGCAATTTCTCATACAGACAGTCTCTCCGGTGCAACCCCTAAAACAGAAAGGATACCACCATGCGCCTGATTCATACAGACTCCGGACTCGGAAATCAAATGCTCGACTATGCGGAATATCTGGCAATCCGCCAGTCCAATCCTGACGGAAATTATTATTTGGAAGATCTGATTTACGATCTCCCGGATAACCGTCCTGGCATGTTCTCCCAATGGAACGGATACGAACTCGACCGGATTTTTCACCTCCATATGCCAAAACTCCGCGATCTGATGATTCCTTCCGACCGGAAATATGTTGTCTCCCAGCTTGAAAAAAGCCGCTTCTGGGAAAATGACTGGAACTACGCTGATCCGCTCTGTCAGGCTTTGCAGACTGTTGGCTATCCGATCCGCAATTTTAACGCAGGCAGGCACGGCACTGATCTGATCGGCGTCAATTCGAACGGCTCCGCCCCCCGCCGTGTGATCTCCGCCTTTTTTCGCACCATGCCAGGTTACCACATCAAGCGAATTTTGAAACACACTCTCACGGAGCAATTGGTGGCCCGTGAAAATGCCAAATTCGATCCGTTTCAAAAATATCCGGACGACGTTCTGATTGGTCATTCTCTCGCCTTTTGTCGCAAAGGATTCGGAATAGAGCACATCGACGCGCAGCTTCGGGAGGCGTTCCGGTTCCCCGCGCCGGAGGATGACAAAAACCAACGCGCTCTCGACGAGATCAGCGATGTCAATGCTGTTGCCATCCATGCGAGACGCAGCGATATGCTCTTTGTCAACGGTTACTGCTATCGATATGGTTACTTCAAAAGAGCGGTTCGCTATGTCAAAAAGCACTCGTCTGATCCTGTCTTTTATTTCTTTACCGATGAAAAAAGCGTAGACTGGTGCAAAGAAAATGAGCAGATTTTCGGACTTGATTTTGCAAAAGACAGGGTTCGTTTTATCGACTGGAATAAGGGGGAGAACAGTTTCCGCGACATGCAGCTGATGGCCGCCTGTCATCACAATATTTTCACGGAAAGTTCATTCGGTTTCTGGGGCGCCTACCTGAATCCCCACCCGGATAAAATCACATGCGCCCCCGATCCGACACTGTTGGCGACGCATGACTTCTAAAACTTCTGTTCCGGTTCTGCTCCCCGACCAAACCGAACCGGAACACTTCTTCACCTATTTTACATTCTGTACAGCGCCATGTGTTTTTCCACAAAAGAATCCATACCATATGTCGCCGCCGTGTAGGCGGCGATTTCGTTCTGCTGATACTCCTGATAATGCTCCATCACATACGCAATCTGCTCCGCCAGTTCAGCTGCATCCCCTGCCTCAAAGAGACGCCCCAGTTCCGGGTGCTCTCCCATAATCTCCAACGGTCCGTCCAACCGGCTCGCCACGCATGGGAGACCTGTCGCCATCGCCTCAATCAGAGCGATTCCAAAGCCCTCGTAATTGGACGGCAGCACAAAGAGATCTATTTTGCCCAGGAAATCAACCACTTCGTCTATCCCTCCGCAAAACGTAATATGATCCTCCAACTCATGTGATTTCACATAGGAGACGAGCTCCCGGTACGCCTCGTCCTGTCCGCGATAGACAGCGCCCGCCAGAAAGCAGTGAATCCGCGGATAGGTCCGCCGCAGAATCTCCACCGCTCTGACCAGCGTGTCCTGCCCCTTTTTAGCCGGAAAAAAACGCGCGATATTACCGATGCAGAACTCCTCTTCTCTGCCACCCACCCGATCCGGTTTGCTTCTCTGCAGCAGATAAAATTTCTCCGTGTTCACCGCATTGTGAATCAACGTGACTCTGCGCGCCGCGATTCCTCTCTCCCGGATCTCTCTCTCCACCGCGGCAGAAATCGCCACATAACGGCGGCATAGAAGATCTGCAAGCCGCAGCTGCATACCGGAATACTCGCGGTATTCTCCCACGTCATGCACGGTCTCAACTATTCTGAGCGCAGGACATAGTGCCTTGGCAAAAGCTGAAAATACGACGCCCGTCGGTTCCTGCGCATGAATAACATCAATGTGCCAGCGCCGCACATACCGCGCCAGCCGCCACATATAAGCCATTCTTCCCGCACCGCTCACCGGTCTCTCCATCTTCAGCAGATGCACCTCAGAGGAAAGCGTCGCAAGAAGCGTCTCCTCATAACTAGCGTTAATCACACACAAATGCACCTCTTCTCCCCGCGCCGCCAACGCGTTCGCCAGCTCTACGAGCTGCCGCTCGATTCCGCCGACGTGAAAGGAAAAGATAAGGAAAAGAACGCGAAGCGGAAGACTCGCGTCTCTACCTGAATTGTCCTTATTTCCCATTTGTTTTCTCCTGTCCGTCTCCTTACAGCCTCAAAAGCAGAGACTATCCGCTCTGCATCTCCCGGCCTGTTTTTCAATATAAAACAGAGTCTCCGATAAGATATAAGTAACTCATCCCCACATTAAGCGCCACGCACAGATCCAATCCTATCAGCAGCGCATACTGGATTCTCTCTTTTTTTCTGTCATCCTGCCGCATTCCTCCCACTATAAGGAGCGCCGGAAGGATCAAAGGAATAAAATAACGGCCCTGTATACCATTGATCAACAGGCTCTGATACTCTGTCCACTGCACATACTCGCAGGTAGCTATCAACACCACTGTGAGCAGCATAAAAGCGGCAAAGTTGAACTTCATCTTTTTATCCGCCAAATCTCCTGCCGCATTATAATCTCTCACTGATTTTATCAAAAATGCGCCATACACAAGATAGAGCAGAGTTTCGTCATTTTTGATCAGCAGCGGCCCCATATAAATTCCCATAATCTGTTCTACATACAGTTTAGCCTGCATCCACAATGTATTCCACATAATCCCAATATAATGGATCGGATTCTTTAGAATGTATGCCACCTGATCTCCGCTCGTCACATACTGTTCGGCTAAAAAGCGGGAGGAAATATTCAGCCACCAGAGCGACGCACTGAGAATCACAATTCCCAATAAAATGACATGTACATAATATATTTTTATACTTTTAAATTTTTCTTTTGGAATACAAAACAGAGCCATGCATACCACGACATAAACAATTTTATACTGCGACAAAAAAAATGCCGTCAAATACAGCAGGGCAATCATTCCTCCGGTTACTCTGGCATTCTTTTGACACCGCAAATAACAGACAGCCGCTAAAAGCAGACAGATCAAAGCCGTTACCATTCCATCCGGAGCAAGAGAGACAGCCTGATGCAAATTCATAGGCATAAGCGCTATCCATAGGATATATTTTCGGGCAAAGGGCATAAGTGCAATTGTCAGACAATAAACACCACCGATTGCCAGATAATTAAAAATCCGCCCCATATATACGATAACTACCATCTGATTCGTCAGCTGCCGTCCAAACAGTATCCCCGCCGCCTGCGGAAGATAAGAAAAAGGAGAATAAAGAGCAATATTATTATAATGGTATTTATTTTCCGTTTTCTCTTCGACTAAAAACCCACTATTATGGTAGACTTCATATGCGGATATCCTGATATTATCCGAGTTAATCCCTGCCCAATCCTCCGGAATCGAAAAGTACCCGCTGGCTTCTCCCCACTGATCCCGCTGAGAAATAAACTGCCCCTGCGAAATTTCATATGCCCTGCAATAGTGATTTTTGGAGTCCGGCTCACTCATAATAGGCAAAACGGCCAGATATACGCTCCCCAACACGACCCACAGAACAAGAAAGAGCCTCACATACGTCCCTTTCTCCGAAACGACTATAAATATAAAAAACACAAACAGAACCGCAAGAAATACCCCTATATAAATCAGGCTCTTGGGTGTCTCGCTCACCAGAGCCTGATACGCTATCGTTTCAAGGGTTTCGCCCTCCTCTGTCATTTCATTGCCTATTGCAATTGCCTTATAAGTGCTTCCCTCTCCGGAAATCTCAAGTTTCAATTTTCCTTTTCCCACGTCGTATCCCTGCAGCGGGAGCCATAGAATCTGATCTTTCTCAATGCTCGTCCCCTCCACTCTCCATGTTTGCTGTATGCTATCTCCCTCCAGTCTGATCCGGACAAAATCCTTGTCCGTCATCCCCTCTCCGGTGTCAAAACGCAATCCCAATTCACGCATCGTATATTCCGGATACACAATTTCCCCCACATAAGTGCTGTCAGTAACATCATAATAAAAGTTCTCTTCTGTGTCCGCCTTGTAAACAAAAGAGGCTGCGTTACTCTGATGAATATACCATGCAGCATATAGCATTACTGCACACATGAGAAAAACGAGTATCCGTAACTCTCCCGCAAAAATCTTTTTCAAAAATCCCCTCATTGCTCCCCCTTGTTCTATTTCCTGTCTCCTGCGAATGAACCATCATCCCAAATCAGTTCCTATAAATTAAATTTCTCTCAATATTGCTTTTCAAAACCTCTTTCCTTAAAATAATTTCATGGAGACTTGTATCGGAGCGCTACATGTCTCAACCAAAATCAACAATTTTACTGCAGACAGAACGCGCAATGCTGCAATCTGCGTCGCTTCACTGCAAAGAGCGCTCCGGAATGGAGAATTTATCATGCGTCATATCTGTTTTTCCGAGTCCCCGGCCAAACGCGGCGAATCCGCGTTCCGGAAGTATTTCCCTTGGTTCTGGCTCATCGCCGCCTATTCCTTTATGGTGCTCTTTCTCATCCTCTATGGCCGGTCAGTGCTGGACAGTGACATGGCTTCCGAGATGATCCTCGCCAGCAAACTTAACGAAGAAGGCGGAATTCTCTCCCGAAGCTGGTACTATTCCACCGAACTTCGCGTTTTCTGCGAACAGCTTTTGTTCAAGCTGGGACTGACGGTATTTCCTTCCGACTGGCATGCCGCGCGCACTCTTGCGCAGGCCATTCTGATGGCGCTGCTGGCGCTTTCCTTTCTTTACTTTGGTTTTTCCACCGGACTGCGCACCAGCATTGTCTACTGTGCTGCCGCTATGATGTGTCCGTTCGGGTTCTGGTATATGTTTCACGGCTCTATCGGCGGCTTCTATTTCATACATATGCTTTTCGTCACCACCAGCCTCGGACTTCTCTGTCATCTCGTCACCGATGAGAACCACCGAGCACTTCCTCTTCGCCTTTTCCTTCTGGGCATGGTCAGTCTGATGGCCGGAATGAACGGGGTCCGTATTTTAATGAATCTGTACTCTCCACTCGTTTTAGCTGCTCTCGCCGTGTATCTGATCCACCTTCACGAGACAGGAAAATTCGAATTCATAAAATGCAGCGAGGGCAAAACAGTGATTTTCTCCTTCTATACTTTCTTTTGCGCTCTCTGCGGGGACCTTATCAACTCAAAGATTCTGGCCCCCCTGTACCATTTCCCGGTTCCCAAACCATTCTGGCGCAGGCTCAGTCTTTCCCGGCTTCTGAGCGCGTGGAGTGATTTTCTAAGTCTGTTTGGCTATCAGAGCGATCGCTATTTTGAAGTTCAGGTTCCCCTGTTCAGCCTTGGTGGGCTTTTGAATTTCTTCGGTCTGCTCCTGCCTGCCGCTCTCCTTCTCGCGCTTCTTCGGCTGTGCCTTCACTGGAAGCGTTTGAATTTCATGCCTCGCCTAATGACGGCTCTGCTCCTCTCCTGCCTTCTCGTCGACGGCGTGGTGTTCGCCATGCTAAATGACGAGAGCGCCATCAACGCCAGCTATTGGCTCCCTGTTATTCCCGTCTGCTTTGTAGTGCTGGCACAGGCGGGACACACAGAGCAGTTCCGTTTTCCCCTCACCCGCCGCCTGCTGGCCGCCGCTTTTACCGTCACGATTCTCGGAACCAGCACAGCCACGCTTCACCAATTCGTCACCGAGCCGCCGCGCGCACCGAAAGGCATACAGCAGGTCTGCGCGTGGCTGCAGGAAAACGGATACACACAGGGATATGCCACATTCTGGTACAGTAATGTCCTGACAGAATTATCCAATGGACAAATTGAGATGTGGACGGCTGCTGATCTGTCTACACTGCAGACGACACAGTGGCTCCAGAGCACCTCTCATGACGTCCCGCCGCAAAATGGCCCCGTCTTTATTCTGGCGCTGGCAGGAGAACTGTCGCAGCTGCCCTACTACTCTGATTCTGCTATTGTCTACCGTGACGACTATGGCTACACTATTCTCGCTTACGACTCTGCGGAGACTGTGCTGCATCTCATCTCTCAGCAGACCGCCTCCTCTTCCTGATGGGAGGAGAAACAAGCGGCATTCCTTCAAGCCCGGAGAATGCCGCTGAACGCATCAATCACCATCAGGAATATCCAAATCACCTGCGCCGTCAGAATATGAGCTACCTTTATTTTCCTTTTCCCTGTCAACCCCAGTACCGCCAAGACAAACAATGCCAAAAAACCATATGTAAATGCAGAATGAATAAGCTCCTCATTCTGATAATACTCCGTCCCAATAACATTACGCACAAGTTCATCTGTCTTCCCATATAACAATGAGAACAGCAGAAGAATTCCTCCCAATACAGACAATACAGTGGAAATTTTACCAAATATCTTTTCTTTTACAAAATTTCCCCCTTCTCTTTTTCCCTTTATCCACATCGCAAGTATTCCCAAAACAACCACTGTCTCAATTACCGGTGCCACCACCGTATACGAGGTGCTCCCCACAATCACAGACGGAAACAAACAGAGCAGCATCCCCCACTGATATGTCTCCTTGCTCCTTTTATGCGCACTCCTGAACAGAACAGCCAGAAGACCCGACATCACCAGCAGATTGAAGAGACGCCCAAGCAGATAGATTCCCTGCCACGGCAGCTGCAGAATTCTTCCCAGCGTAATCCCCAGCGCCGGAATGAGGTAGAATGCGGAAAGCGCCCCGTCTGCATCCGCCGTATGCGGAGATGTAGCTGACTCCTCCGAAACATCCGTTCTCTCGTTTCCATAGTTGGCTTCCGTCCAGAACCGGTACAGCGCCTGTCCGTTATCCGTAGCCTCGAGATTTCTGAGCGCATTTTCCTCTATACGAACTCTGCCATCCGCATCATACTCTCCTCTCCCCATCATTTCGTTGGAAAGATGGTAGGCCGAAAGAAACCCGCCTCCCTCTGCGTCCATCGTCCGAACCGGCATCACTGCAATAAACAAAAGCGCCTGCAGAAAAAAAAGCAAAGTAAAAAAACGGTATCTCTTCTGCTCTCCCTGCAGAATCCACCATGCCAGCGCGACCGCTCCTCCTCCGATCAGAAGCAATATGAAATAAAACCACAACATACTGCGCGTCTCCCCATAGACCATCAGAGACAAGTGTTTTAAATCAATCGCCCGGCGCGTCCCGTCCTGCGATCCCAGATAGATCGAATAGCTCTCTCCTTTTGTCAGCTCTATCGGAAGCTGCTTCGCATAATCACTGTCGTAAAGCGTGAAACCATCTGTTTTCAGATAATTGCCGCCCAGCTCCTCCTCCCAAAGAGACCCCCCGTCGGAATCATAGAGTCCGATGGTCAGCCCTACCTGATTCCGAAACAGAAACTCCTTATAGTCACTGTCTTCGCTTCTCACTCCAATGGCTGAGAGCTCTTTCCCCTCCGCCGTAAAGGTATGCGCACCCACCGGAACATATGTCTCCGAATACACGGGATAATCTGCCATTCGCGTGATCCACCACAGGGCAAAGAATATCCCCGCCAACAGTACCGCTGCCAGTATTCTTCCTGTTTCCTTTTTCCATGCCATACGTTCTCTCCGCATTTCCCTGTTTCTCCGCCTCATGCACCTGCCCATTTCTTTGCATCCTGAAGGTCAATTTCCCGCAATGTATGGGAGACAACACAACAGCACCAAAATATTGGATAACGCCAAAAAAGCAAGGAGACGATTCTTTGTTTCTTCCCTGACCGTCAGCCGGTTCGTCTGAAAAACAAAAGGGAGAAACAGCAGATAGGGAACAAAATATCTCCCCTGAATCCCCAGAATAGTTCCCACACCTTCCTCCTGCACGAAAGAGTTTGCAAACAGAAAGGTCACCAGAATCGATCCAAGCCCCAATCCCAAAAGAACAGCCCCGCCGGCTCTCTCACGTTTTCCCACATATCCGTCAGGCAGACATCCTGCCATCATCACCATAAATGCGGTAAATACCGAAAAAGCCATAAGATCCGGTGCCGAATGGAGGGGCGTTCCATTTCCGATCAGACACTGCTTGATCAGATAGTCAGTCTCCTTAAATAAATCCTCCACACAAACAAGCAGCGTCTTGAGCGGATGACGCAGCACATAATCCAGAGAGTAGGAAATGTTCGCTTCTTCCTCCCCCGAATCTGTCGCCTCATTTTTCACTGTACTCTCCTGCACCGGCAGAATATCCTCCTCCGAGGCGACCTGTACACTTTCCGTCATCCGCAGTTCCTCGGTCTGCACAGATTCCGCCTGCGAATAATCGCTGTCCGAAACCGAGATCCCTATCATCCCTGCGATCGAGCTGCCCTGCACAATAAGAATCATCATTCCCCCGGCGACGGTCATAGCTCCCACCAGAAGCCACCGCTGCCATTTTTTCGCAAATCGTTTCTTCGGAATCAGAAACACCGTGAATACCAGAAGAATATAGATCACCTTGACCGGAGCAAGAAGCATAATGATAGCAATCAACAGCAGCCAGTCGGTCCAACGCAACCCCCTCTCCCGCTCTCTGCAGCGCATACAATAGGAAAAAAGCAGAAGAGAAAAAGCATTAATCCAGATATCATAGGAGTAAGAGGAAGCAATCGCCAATACCCCCGGCAGCAAAAAAACAGCCGCCACTGATTTCTCGAACCGGGGTGGGATCAGTTTCATCGACGCCAGCAAAATACCCGCATAAAAAAGAAGATTCAGGATTCTTCCCGAGATCACAATCCACTGATACGGCGCCGAAAAAAACCTCATCAGCGTGATCCCGATTGCCGGGAGATAATACGGCAGGTCGGTAACGACATACGGAACGATCTCATAGATCTCCGTATTCTCATAATCACTTCCCTGCGTATCGCTCCAGAAATCCACTGTATACTGCATATTTCCATTGAACTGCAGACGTTTCAGCCCCTGTCCCTGCACCAACAGCAGTCCCTGTCCGTTCACTGTGTCCCGTTGCAGGAATTCACTGGATAGCTGATATGCTTTCGCAAAATGAACCTCTTCGTCCGGTGCGTTGAGCGGTGCCACCGTAAAGTTCCAAAGCAGACCGAGCAGCAGAAAAAGACACACAATCCGTCCGCGAAATGAAAGTCTCCCCCTCCTAAAATACAACACACATCCAAACAATGTGACTGCCATAATCATAAGAGAAACAGCCAGATAATAGGGGAACACACTTTTCTCTGGCCCGTAAAGAGCTATTGTGACCGGTTCCAGCGAGAGTTCCTCGCTTTCCACCGTGACCGTATAGATCTCTCCCCGCTTCACTGCCATCGGCTTTTCAAGCAGTTCTTTCTGCCGAATGGTATAATCTCTGACCGGCGCGGCATTCAACGCCGTAGCCTCATGCACCACCGTTCCGGAAGCATCCATAATCCGCACCGTGATGTCTGTGCGCAAATCTCCCCAATAATCTGTCGTAAAACGGTCGTCACAGGAAATACCGATCGCATTCACCACATCATAGGGCATGGAGAAGCTCTCACCTGATGCCACGACACATTTCTCATGAATCATTGTCCCCGACAGGCGAAACACCCAGAACAGCGCCAATATGCCGAACATCCCCAGACAAATGCCCACTCCCCTGAGAATACCGGATGTCTGCTGCGCATAATTTCTTTTCCAAAACATAAGACCAATCCCTTACCGGGCAGTACACAGCTTCCCGCATTTCTGCCTCATCATTTCCTATTTCCGGAATATTTTTCCAATTTTATGAAATGCTTTTCTTCGAAAAATATCCAGCTTTCCAAGCAGTGGGTGATATCTGACGCCCACATTGCCTCCATACTTGTCCTTATTGCAGAAAATCGCATGTGTGGTCTCCCCTTCCGCCATGAGTTCTTCAACCGCAATCAAGGATGGGCCCACATAGTGCAGCGATATCTCCGGATGATGATAAAAATAGGCGTTTTCCATGGACTCGTCATGCCACACAGCGATCACGCCTCTGCGAAGATCCTCCGCAGTCCAGTCCCGCAGCGTCCTCGCCATCTGTAAAAACGCGCCGGCCCTGCCCACAATAAAGCGGCTGGAGAGATACTTCTCTTTTTTCGTTCCATACGGTATATAGGCCGCCGAATTCGCATTCCGCTCGAATGGCATATTTTCCGACTCGTCTCCGTCCTTCGACGACGTCCACACTGTAAATTCGCCCTGTCCAAATTCACTCTTGGAAATTGGACGCAGAAACTCCATATTGGCATTGCACAAAACAATATAATCATATGGTGAGAGCAGATCCTGCACTCCACAGATATGTTCCCATTTCTGCAGCACATCATAGGGCCATCCCATCTTTTTACAGTAGTGCGGATACACTCCTCTCTGCGCAGCCTCCAATATTTTCTTATCTTCTGTAAAAACATAGTATTCTTTCTGTGCATCCGGCAAAAAATATTGTTCCGCCGTCTGATAAAAATGATCCCAGAAAATACTATACCTTCCTGTGCAGATATAAATAATGGCAAATTTCACTGTTTTTCCCTCACCTTATTGTGGCGCTCTGTCCGGACTGACATGCCGTCTGAACTGCCTCGCCGTCCCGTATTTCATACACTACATCGCAGTGCTGTATCGTGGAAAGGCGGTGTGCAATAATCAGCAGCGTCATCTCTCCGTGCAGACTCTCAATCGCCTCCATCACCGCCGCCTCCGTCTCATTGTCGAGCGCGGATGTCGCCTCGTCCAGGATCAGGATCTCCGGCTCATGATAGAGCGCTCTCGCTATTCCGATCCGCTGCCGCTGTCCTCCGGAGAGTCTGACTCCCCCCTCTCCGATCTCTGTCATCAGCCCCTCCGGAAGCTGCTCGATCATTCCCTTTAACTGCGCTCGTTCGATCGCGTACTCCATACGTTTTGGATCAATCTGTTCCTTTGCAATACCAAATGCAATATTCCTCTCAATCGTATCGTCCAGCAAATAAATACTCTGCGGAATATATCCGATTTTGCGATGCCATGCATCCAGATTTCGGAAGATATTCCTGCCCCCTACAAGGATCTCCCCTTCCTGCGGCTCCAGGATTCCAAGAATCACATCCGCCAGCGTCGTCTTTCCTGCTCCGGACTGTCCGATAAAAGCCACTGAAGTATTTTTGTTAATCGTCAGGTTGACGTGATCCAATACCCTCTTATCTGTATTCGGATAAGTAAAAGAAAGATCCCTGACAACAATTGCATCCGTAAAACTGATCTCTCCGCCCTGACTCTGCCTCTGACGTTCTCTGCTTAAGCGCTCTATTTCTTTCAAATCCTCGTAAACCGCATCTACAGACGCTTTCTGATACATCACCGTACTCAAATTATCTGTGATCCTGTTAAAGGAAGGAAGCATCCGCATGGCCGCCACTGCAAACACCGTGAGAATCGGAAGGAAATAATCAAGATCCGCTCCCATGATTACCTTAATCCCCACTGTGCCGAGCAGTCCTCCGATACAAACAGTCTCCAGGAGCGGTTTAGGAATCGAGACAAGACTGTGGTATGTACACTCCGTGTCTGCATGTCCCGCATACGCCCCGTCAAATTGGCGATAAAAGAAATCCTCCTGATTGAGTACTTTGATCTCCTTGATTCCCCCTAATCCCTGCTGCACCCATTTATTGACCTCCATAAAATAATAGCGGCTTTTTTGTCCCAATCGAAACAGAATCTTCTTGTATACCTTGGTAAACAACAGCAGCATAATCAAAATTAATACAAGCAAGGCAAGCGTAATGGATTTATCCTGAATCAACAGATAGATAAACAGTGTCCCACAGACCATCCCTTCTGTCGCCAGCTGTATTCCCGCCTGAATCACTCCGTAGAAATTCCCGGCATCCACATTGATATTCCGCAGCAGCTCCGCACTGTTCTTGGAAACATGAAACAGATAAGGCTGATGCAAGTAGCAATTCATCATCTGATCCGAAAGAATATGGAGATTCTTATAGACAAATTTATACTGTCTGCTGTACATAAAAATCAGATAGGCATTTTTCACAATGTACACAAAAATAAGCAGCACAATCAGCAAAAGGGCCAGCTGCAGGGGGCTGCTCAAATGAAAAAATCGATAAATAAAAGAAAAATATTTCTGATCTACCAGAGTCTCCGGCTGCATAATAGCAAGCACGACCGGCAAAACCGTTGTCACGCCCAGAAGTTCCAGCGCGGAGCCGATAACAATTAATATAGTCATGCCAACCAGTTCCCATTTCTGTTTTCTCGTCAGAATGTAGCGCAGTTTGTTGATCGTTCTCATGAATTCCTCCGGCTTTTCGCCTGCCTTTCGTCTTGTTTTCTACTTCCCGCTTTTTAAAAAGCAGCGGCGCATCGCTTCGTAAAGTCCCATTCGTATCAACAGTCTGATGACAAGCCGCCTTACCTGCGTCGCCATTCCTCTGCCAAATTCCGGATACTGCGCATTGCTTCCTTCCCATTGATGGAAGGCAAACGGTACAACGCCTTTGTTCTCCGGTACCGTCCGCTCGTGAGCAAAACGGCAGGCAACCTCCAAAGGTGCATACCGCATTCCATACTTTTCCAGCACATGGCGATAAAGACAACACAGATAAATGTCTTCGTTCTCCCCGGCATGCCATGGCAGCTTTTCCTGATCCGGCAATGCCATCAATTGTCTGCTCCGAAGAGAAATCCCTCCATTACCCACGCGGCATAATTGACCATATCGGTCACGATAATTCAGTTCAGCAGGCCAAAGCGCTCCTATATAATCATATTGCAGAAAGTCCTGTCTCCACTGTTCTGGATGTACCACAAATCCATCCCATTGTATCACGAGTACAAAAGGAGTGCGAATATATTTGTAAACCTCAAACAACATTGTCCGGTTATAATCATCGATCGAGCACATCTCGGAAATCTGCACATACTTCACCTGCCGCGGCAGATCATTCGGTTTCCTATGGGAGAAAAAGAGCACTTCTCCAAAGGAAAGGCCACGCATACTGTATCGGAGTGCTTTCACCGTCTCCTCGATTTTCACACTGGCAGCAGCGACCATGGTGACTTCCTGCAGTTGAATTTTCCTCATCATAAACTCCATTCCGAACTATTTTGCACAGTGCCCCGACATCTCGCGTTTTTCTACACAACGTGAAGCTCTATATTCCCATACTCCGCAGAAAATTTAGAAAAAATACTCGAGTGAGATCCCAAAATCAATTTTGTCCGTGACAGACACAAAACGTCTATCACTGACGAGTGCATTCCCTCTTTGCTGGATCGATTCAGAACTTTCCCTTTCTGGCTCAAAATGCGGCCTCCAAACAGGCCCTCCATTTTCCTCTGTTCATCCCAATCGTCCGTCGCAAGATAAAAACAGGCCTGCGGATCCTCCTCGATTCTCCTTCTGATCTCTTCAACAAATCGCTCCGTAGGGCTCCCGCTGATAGCCGGTCCGTGATCCGTCCGCCTGATATGGACCCCCACACAGTGCGCCTCTTTCCCGCCAAGAATCTCTTTTGCTTCCTCCAAATCCTTCCAATGAAAACGGATTTGCTGCAGATCACCTCGCCCGGTAATACAATTATACGCCTCAAAGTAGCAGCTCTTTCCCCTTGCTTCTTCCTCGGGAAAAAGCGCATTCCCATCCTGATAGCTGTTCTTATGGACAGCGCAAAGCCGTTTATACATCCCTGTCAGAAAGTGATAGCGAATCAAAAAGCTGACTCGCACCAGCGCCTCCCTTCCGATCATGAAGAGACTTCTCGCTCCCCCCTCTTGTTTCAGTTCGTTGATTTTATACTCAAATTTATTACAATTATAAATCCGATGCGGAATATCAGAAAACTGTTCCTGATCAAACACCTCTTCATAAAAACAGTTGCAGTCCGATGTTTTCTGCCAGATCACAATTAGTTTCTGCCCATACTTTTTGGCCAGTGCATAGGCATCTGCCAAAACATAACTCCGGCTCGTCAGCCCGCTCGTCGGTTCGCATACTATCATAATTTGCACCTTTCCGTTCTACTCGTACACGCCCAGATCAAACAGATAGACATACTCATAGCGGCGCGCCTGCAGCAGTGCGCCGTACGCTCCGCTCACTCTTCCCGCTACCAGCGCGTTACACTCGGCCAGAAGACCGATCGTAACCGCATAATCCATTCCTTTCTGGTACTGCTCTCTCTCCGGATTCTTCTGCCGCGCCACCAGTTCGTCAGAAAGTTCATTGATATTACGCTGTCCCGTGTGGGCAAAACGGCGGTTTCCATATGAAATCAGTCTGTCTGCGAAATGCTTCCGAAACGCAGCATATACCGTTTCATCCTCTGTCGCCAGATAAATCTGCTCACAATGATACTCCCTCATCACCGCCTCCGCTTTGCACAGAACATCAGTGACCGCCGGCTGTACAGGATGCTGGGATGGTCGCTGCTCTACATAATCCGTTCCTCTGCACAATACCCCCAACGTGCGCTTCCCCTGCAGCAGGCATTCCTTCTGTTTTCTGATCTGCGCCGCGGCCTCCTCAGAAGCAATCAGCCTCTCTCCGGCCAGCTTCTGCCATTGACGCAGCGATTCTGTATCTTTCTCTACGCCCGGCAGCGGCGCATCCTTTGGCGCGTTGATTGAACTGAGAATGACATGTCTGCTTCCCGCAATATCTTCCAATCGGTATCCGCACGGCTGTTTAAAATAATACTCCCACGAGTTAACCTGACCCACCTGCTCCCTCGTCATATATGTGTTGTAAAAAGACCGCATATCGATCACCGGAATATATCCCCTGTCCAGTGCATACCGAATCCACCCCAGATTGGTCAGCACAAACGAATACAACCCTGCATTCGGTGCATTTCTCCGAATCACAAAAAAAGTTTTGTCCGGATTCTCGCTCCCATAAGACACCTTTTTTTCACGCTCTTTCCAGAGCACAACCGCGCGGTTAATCCAACTGCTTTTTTGAAGCAGCGCCTTCACTGCATTGTCTTTCATCCTCGCGCCCCTCTTCTTTGCAGGATATGCGCAGCTGCCTTATCCATCCTTCTGAGCAGCGTGCGCCCGTACCGATACCGCCACAGGAACTGCGTGCGGCGCAAATAGGAAAGCGTCGCGTTCTTATGCCCCGGAAAATCTATGTATTGAAAATACATCTCCCCGTACTGCTCCACAAAACGCTCGATCTCTGCGTCCCACCAATACCTCGCCTTTTTCCCTGCACCCGTTTTCAGTTCGACACCGTACCGCTCATAGGTCTCGTACCAATCTGCCGGTATCTCCTCCATCTTTTTCGGAACATCCATATGATGGTACATCCTGTAAATGTCGAACACACTTTTTTGCGGAAAATGAATTCTTTCATAACACTGATACCAGAGATTTTTTCGCTTCATTCTCTCCCAGTCCGTATACTGAAAATGCATCACTGCAATCTGACGCAGTTCTCTCACTACAGCCTGTTCCGGAACAGGAAGACGGATGCTGTGTATATTGCGTCCCCCATGCGGCGTCCCATCGTCCATCACCGCAAAGAGATTACTCTCGCCTTCCGTCCACCAGTAATGGGCAAAATCATTCGCAATACACGGCCATTTCATCCGAAATACCGTCCCTGGCTCCGCCGTGCACATCTCCTCCCATTCTTCCGTTCCCTCATAATTTCCCGTTAGGAATTCATCCGCATCAAGCGCAATCAGAAGCTTTTTTCCATGAATCTTCCGCGCCTCTTCAATCAGCAGCCTCTGTCGGCTACTCTCGTCGAACTTTTCCGAAGTATTCCGTATCAGCCGGACTTTTGAAAAATGCAGGCAAATCTCCCTCGTTTTGTCCGAAGAATACTGATCCGCCACGATAATCTGATCCGCCCACAGCGACGCCGCCTTCAGAAAACGTTCCATAATCCATTCTTCATTTTTAACCGGTGTCAGGCAAATCACCGCTGCTCTTTCTCTTTGCATAAGCACTTTCTTCTCCCTATTGTCTTTTGACTATGCCCTGCGATTCCCGAGAAGGCAGCGATTGAGTATACTGCTGCGCTGGATACCCCGGATCAAAACGACGGAAACCAGCAAAACTGCCGCTGTCTCCAGAAAGCTCACGCCTATGTGGTAAGAAAATCCCCGCGTCGCTTTTTTCAGAACCTCTGTCGAGAGAAAACCTGAAATCACGTACAGTCCCAGCGTAATTTTCCCTGTTTCTGCCAGTTTCCGCACACCTCTTTTCGCAGAATATCGTTTTGCCGCAAAAAGAAGTCCTTTCAGCACAACCGCACCGCCTGAAGCTCCCAACAAAAGATAATAAACTCTGTCCATTCTGACCGACAAAGACAGCTGCATCGTTAGTTTCGGAAGAAGCAGGAGGATATAAGCCGCGAGCGTTCCCCAAAAAGCCGGCTTTCCATACCGCTCATCCCACTTCTTTCTCTGCTCCCTGATCTGTTTGCCGCCAAAATAACCAATCATAAAAAAGGGATAATTGGCGATGTAAGTATTCAAATTAAAGCGATTATCCGGGACCACAATCCATGCGATCAACGCATACAGCGTCAAATAAAACCACACAGAATCCCGAAACCAATATTTCCCTATCAGCACCACGATCGAAAACAAAAAAATTGCCCAAAGGAACCACTGCGAAACAGAAAACTGTCTCCCCCACTCTGACAAAATCACCTGTCCACTGATCCTCTCCCCATGCCACCACATAAGAAATAGCTGATAGACTGTATACAGAATGCTCCACGAAAATATAGGAAGCAGCAATCTTTCCGCCTTTTTTTGCAATGTCTTCCACGGCGTATACCGCTGTGCGCTCCCAGCAAATAAATACCCGGAAACCGCAACAAAAAGCGGCATATGAAAGCTGTAAATCACGATATAAAGTCTGTTTTCAAAGAAACGAGTCTCTGTATTGTACTCCTGTCCACTGCCAAACTGAATACAATGACCCAGAATGACAAGAAGAATCAGAACTCCCTTCACAACATCAAGATCGGAGGATCTTTTCGTCATACTCACCTCCATGAAAAAAGTCAAAGGCCAGCTTTGCCGTGTCTCTCCGGCAATCGGCCGCAGTATTTTGCTGCAAACCGTTTCCCAACAACAATAACAAGTATACTCATCCAAACCAGAAGAGAAAGAAGATCCATTCCCTGATACAGAGTGCTGGCCTGATATGCCACTGTGACACTCCCGGCATAATGCGGAGAAATCTTCACCTCGATGCAGCCGTTTTCTCCCATCACCGTCTCCAGAACATTCCCTGACTCATCCGCAGCTTGATACCCCGGAAAATACATAAGCGGCAGGCTGACACTCTCCTCTGTCTCCGCTTCGGAACGAACCTGAAAAGAAAAGTCTTTTCTCGTTCTCATCGCCTCAGACAGCACAACCTCTTCGGAGCTCGTTTCCGGACGGTCAATTACCTCACTTGGCACCATATTCTCCGACAGATAATCGTAGTAAGCATATACCGGTCGCACTCCCTCCGTCGCATAGTGCTCCACTACTTCTGCGTTCTCGCAGATATTCTGCATAAAAGCAAGACCAGATAGAAGTGTAAGTCCGCAGAATACTGCCGCTGTGATCCAGAAGGCGGCGATTTGCCCGCTTCTTCGCCATCTCTCCTGTACCAGCGCCGCCAGAAAGCAGGCACAAACAGTCACGACAACCAGAAATCGCCACGGAAACTGTAAATTTCCAATAAGATCGTTGACCACACTGATTCTTTTTTGGAAAAACTCATAGGGAATGATCCGCAAACACGCCGCCGTCGCCAGCAGCGCATAGCCAAACAGCACCCTTCCGAATATCCTGACACTCCTTGCCTCTCTGTACCCTGTCTCTCCTTCGCATTTTGTCCCGGTGTTTTGGGAAAATTTCCCCATATTCTGACTCGCATACAGAATAAGTGTCAGAAGGAGCGCCAAACCAATTCCTTTGGGCGGCGTATCCTGCCCCGTATTCGGAAAAATTTCCAGCAGCTCATACGGCAGCGCTCCATTGTGTTGAAAAGGCTTGACGCCATCCGTGGTATAGATCGTTCCTCCCCGTTCCATAAAAGAAGTAAGAAATGGAAGCAAAAACCACATATTCATCAGAATCGTCAGCACAAGTGCCTGCAGCAATCTGAAAAAACAGTTCTTCTGAATCACTTTCCGGACAAAAATCAGACAGGTCAGCAGAATAAACAGTCCCACCATTTCCGTCGTCAATACATGAGACTGTATGATCCCTGATAACCCCAGCGCGATAATAAGCGGACTGTATTGCTTCTCCTGCTCCGTCGCTTCTCTGCTGAGCACACACCAGAAACCATAGAGAACCAGCGGCACAAAAGTCATTGCGATCGCCTCTCCCAGCGCAAACCGATAATACAGATCCACAAGGCGATAAAGAGACAGCGTATAAAGCGCCGCTCCTGTCACTGCCGCCCATGTTCCCCTCATCATCCTTTTTGTGCAGAAATACATAACCAGACAGGTCAATCCATTGAGCACTGCCAGAAAAATCTGAATCGAAGACTGCAGCGTCAATCCCACCAGATACAGAAAAGCCGGAAGATATAAAAAAGCGTCTCCGTAGAAAATTGAGACATCATAGCCTCTGCCGTCCCACCAATTTGGCTGCAGACGAACAGGAAACTGTCCCGCGCGCAGCCCCTCTATGAGGCCTGTCAGTCTCTGTACATGAAAAAGAATATCGTCTCCCCTCCAGAGATTCGGCACCATCAACGGAATACAGGCCAGAAAAACACTCCCTGCAAGCGCAGCAATCACTCCTTTTTTCTCCGCTGTCCATACTTTTCTGCAGTGTACGGCATACAGATACAAAAAATCCAGAATCAAAAAGAAAACAACCAGTTTCATCACCGCAACTCTGATCACAGCCGACGACTCCCGTACCTCAATCGTACTTACAGAAAACGGTCCATCCGTCAGATAGTTCACATCGATACGAAGTTCTCCGACATAATCCGTTGTCCAGATCCGAAATGTATGGCTTTCCTCCTGATCCGTATCAAAAAAATGATGCGGCAGGAATATCGTATCGTTTAAAACCGTTTCCATCAGCCAGTTGACAGAACTCTCCGGTTTTTCCTCTTTTCCTATCGTCACGGAATTCCCCTGCATTTCCGTTTTGTAATGAACGGTAATATCGTAAATCCCTTTTTTGACACCTTCCGCATAGGCATTCAGCAAAAGAAGGTTATTCGGATCCGTTTGCAGATGAATAGGCTCTATCACATTGGCGCGCTCGTTGTACTGTGCGATTGCTCCCGGATTCATCTGGTCCGCACTGATGATCACACTATAATGATCTGATAACGCATATTTGACACACAGGATCACAATCAGCAGCAGTTCAACCAGCACCGCCGCACAAATTATTTTTTTCTTCCCCGTACTCACTGACCCTCTCCACCCTCTGTTTGCCGCACTTTTATCTTTCCTGATACTCCCTCACTAACTTCCCGCAGTACGTCTCCACGGTATCAAACCGCTTCATCCACGCCTCCGTATTTGCCGCGTATCTTCTGCACCTCTTCGGATCGTTCCACAGATCCAGAATCGCCTGCGCCAGACTGTCCCCATCTCCGCCGCGGAAGAGTTCACCGGTTTCCTTTCCCGCTTCGCGGCAGATCAGTTCCGGCGTTCCGCCCAGATCAGAGGCCAGCACCGGTACTCCTCCCGCCTGCGCCTCCATCACAGAAAACGGACAGTTTTCATACCACTCGGAGGGGAAGACGACAAACTGCGCACCGCGGATCAGCTCTGCCAGAGCCTGCCCACCGAGAAATCCCCGGTTCGTCACATTGGGCACTGCATTCACCTCATCTTCCAGTTCCCCTTTGCCCGCGAAGACGAAATCAATCTCCGGCAGCTCCCGGCATGCGCCAAGCAGCGTTCTCACTCCCTTTTCCAGGGAATAGCGGCCAAAATAAAGAACATACGGAGATGTATTCTCACACTTCTTTGTTTCTGCAGCGTTCCCGCTGCTTTCCATACGGTCTTCTCCCGCACCGGCATTCTCCCGGAATTTATCCAAAGGTGTTTGAATCTCCTCTGGTTCGATAAAGTTGTGCATCGTCACCGTTTTTCCGGCAAGAACAGAACTTCTCGAGAGCATCCGGTTCATAAACTCACTGGGACAGAGGATCCGGTCAACCTGCGCATACGTCTTTTTCCTCTTGTAGAGTTCCGCCTCCATCGTTCCGAGGAGACTCTTTACACGGGAATTGTGAATACACCGGTTTTCCACACAGTGCCGGTACTCCCCGCGGGTGCACAGGTCGCAGACCCGGCCCGTGGAAGGAATCTGCATCATATGATTGGGACAGATCCACTGATAATCATGCGCCGTATAGAGAATGCGGATTTTTCCGCCTTTCTTTTTTTCATACGCGCGGATTTCGTCGATGATCGACGGTGTGATCTGGAAATTGATATTGTTCAGATGTACGGCGTCCGGCACAAAATCCTCCAGCACAGCCCGGATCTTCCGGCGTGCCTCAAAAGAATAGAGAATCTTAAACGGATAGAGAATTTTCCCTATTTTGCCGGTGTGAAAATCCATATCCGCTGTATAAGAATTGGCACGATTGCCGACAATCCGACCCTCGTGCTCCATTCCGAAGAACTGCACCTCATGCCCTTTGCGGCACAGTTCCTCCCCTATTTTAAAAATATACGTCTCTGATCCTCCGTTGGGATAGAGAAATTTATTGACGATCAGAATTCTCATATCGCTCCCATGCCGCAAGAGTCCTTTTCTTTACAACAGTTTCGGACTCTTTCCATGCTTTTTGCGTGCCGTCTCATAGACGCGCAGCGTCCTCTCCACCACATCGTCCCACCGGTATTTTCCGCAGACGTAATCCGCCGCCCCGCTCCGGTATTCCTCCACGACTTCCGGATGATCCAGCAGATTCTGCAGCACATCCGCCAGTGCATTGACATCTCCCTTCGGGAAGGAGAATGCATGCTCCTCTACGACTTCCGTATTCTCCCTGATATCACTGACGATGCAGCAGTTGCCATAGCTCATAGCTTCCAGCAGACTGAGCGCCATTCCTTCCACATCGCTCGGCAGCACAAAGACATAGGCGTTGGAATACAATTCCTCCAGAATCTGTCCCTGTACAAAATACGTCATAATAATTCTGTCGTCTCTGGCCGCCGCCTCACGGATCTGCTCGACGTATTCAATCGCATTGCTGTCGCCGCCGGCAATCACAAGTTTCTTATCCGTATGCAGCCGCTCATACGCTTCGATCAGATAGTGCGCTCCCTTTTCCGGTACGAGACGGGCCAGAAACAGGATATAACCGTCTTTCTCCACTCCATATTTTTCCGTAATCATCTGCGCAGAAATCCGCTGTGGTCTGTCAATTCCGTTCGGAATGAAGAAGGTCTCTCTTCCATAGGTCTTCCGGAAATAGCGCTGCACATTTTCAGAAAGAACAATCACCTCGTCCGCGTGCTTCGCCGCCGTCTTTTCTCCGTATTTGAGCATACGGGAAGCAAAATTCCCCCACTTGGCCCGCTGCCAGTCGAGACCGTGAATCGTCGCCACGCACGGAATACCGAACAGTTTGGGGAGAAGCAGCATAATGCACGGCCCCTCCGCGTGATAATGAATAACGTCATAACGTCCGAAAAGCGCCCGGATCGAGGCGAAAAACGCGTAAACGATCGCGTTCAGCTTGCCGTTTTTGAGCGTCGGAATTGTCAGGATCCGAATTCCGCGGTACGACTTTCCGTGATCTTCCGTATACTCTCTGCCCGCCACATGATAGCCGGATCGGTTATACGCCTCCACCTGCTGCCCCATGGCCGCCATTCTCGTAGACAGTTCGTCCACGACAATCTCCACGCCGCCCTCACGGGAAGGAATTCTCTTGTGACCGATCATCGCAATCTTAAGACGTTCTCCGCGAAGTCTCCGTTTTTCCCGGTTTCTCTCCCGGCATGTCTCAATCACAAACGTCACATTAGTCGACAAATAACGCTTTAACAATCGCTTGGGGTCCTGAAAGATCCGAAACAGCCATTCCAGATAGGCCTCCTGCATCCACCGCGGCGCACGCTTAGTCGTCCCGGCATGAAAATCAAACGCCGCCCCGACGCCGAGCATAACGCCACACACCTTCCCTCTGTGTGCCGCCATCCACTCCTCTTGCTTCGGAGCGCCGAGACCGATCCAGATAAAGTCCGGTTTTGCCGCATTGATGGCCGCGACCGCCGCCGCATCCTCCTCGGGCGGAATCTCCTCCACCGATCTGTAATACGGAGGAGAAACCATCCCCACAATATTCAACTGCGGGTACTTCGTCAGAAGATTCTTTCTGAGTGCATCCAGCGTCTCCTGTTTGCTTCCGAAAAAATAATGGCGGTATCCCATCTTCTGTGAAAGCGCAAAAATTTCCGGCATCAGATCCGGTCCCGCCACGCGCTCCGCCTCGGAAAACCCTCTCCGTCTGCTGACAAAAGAAAGCGGTTTCCCGTCCGGCAGTGCCATCGCGCCCCCATTCTGAACCGCGCGGTACTTCTCGCTCTGAAACGCCATGACCGTCGTATGCACGTTAGCCACGCAGATATAATCTCCGCGCAGCTCGTCCAGATGTTCCGTCAGATAATCGACCGTTTTTTGCATTGTCGTGACGTTAATATTCGTTTTTAAAATTTTACAGTACTGCAATTGATTCGACACCCGTCTGTTTCCATTGCCTTTCGCATTTCTGTCAAATACTGCTTCCCAGTGTCCGTACCGCTCTCCGGCTCTTTGGAACTTCCGGTTCTGCTGCCGGGCAAAGATCAAAAATCCCGCCCCCGCGCCTCCGGAATATACTTTTCCTCAGAAAGAGCGTACTTTCCGCCCTTTAAGAATTTGTGCTTCACCACCCACCAGCCGGGCACCCAGATATACTTATGCATAGCCGGAGAGGCGGAACCAATCATCCAGCAGTTTCTCGTACAGTTCTTGACGCACGATCTGACCTCCTGCGCCTGTGCGGAGATCCAGAGTTCCTCCCATGACTGCTCGCGCAGATTCCCCATCACCGCCTTTTTCGCCATGCCGTTGCACGGGATCACGTCGCAGAAGGGATCGATAAAGAAAGCGTCCTTGCCCATTTCGCACGGAAGCGGGCGCGGATTCCCATAAATATAGTTGACCAGTCCCATATTAAAATACGCGCGGAACCACTTCTTCGGTGAGCTGGTCTTTAACAGTACATTGATCAGCTTCTCAAAATTCTGCGCCACTTTGTATTTATTGTCAATCTTATTGTCCGTCTTGCGGAAATAAAAGGAATTATGGAGAGTCGCCGTCGCGAATTCCATCCCCATCTCCTCGGAAATCTTGTAGAGCGGCACCAGATCCTCACAGTTCAAATCCTGCACCGTCATGCCGAAGCCCACGTCCGGATGGCCCATCTCGACGAGCTTCTTGAGTGTTCCGTAGCCGTGATTAAATCCATCCGGAATTCCCCGGATCGCGTCGTTCGTTTTCTGCAGTCCCTCGATGCTGATACGAATTCCGATCTTGGGATACTTCTGACAGAGTGCGATAATCCGGTCGGTAAAATAGCCGTTCGTGGAAATCACGATCCGGTCTGATTTCTGGTACAAAACCTCCACGATCTCCGCAAGATCCGTCCTGATAAAAGGCTCTCCGCCTGTGATATTCGTAAACGCCATCTCCGGGAGCTTACGGATCACATCCAGTGTGATCTCCTCCTCCGGCCTCGTGGGGTCGCGGAAACAGTCGCACATATTACAGTGCGCGTTGCATCGATAAGTGACAATAACCGTTCCGTATAATGTTCTTCGTGCCATCGGTAAAACCTTTCCTGCATTCTATTCTTCTCATCAGACGCCGCTGCCTGCAGCTCCCGCTTGATTATATCACAAACATACAAGACGTTCCATCCACACTACACCACTCGTCCCTCTCTGTTCGCCAGAATCCATCCCTTCCAGTAGTCGTGCATCAGCGCAGCGTCAAAGATCTGGGTGTTCTTGTGCAGAGACGGACGCACCTGCAGCTTGTCCGGATGCGGGTTGAGGCGCGCCCCCCAGAAGCTGAACGTCGAATTGGCGCAGATATTGCAGCGGCAGTGCGCCATCAGCTGCATATCGAGCAGACTGTCCCGTCCCGTATTCCAGTCCACCACCGTGTTCTCCTCCTCTGACTCCCCGAAATGCAGGGTACGCGCATAGGCGGGATCATCGGAAAAAATATAGAAGTGAAAGCGCGGATCATCTGCCCCACCACCGTCCAGTCTCTCCCGCAGCGCTCTCACCGCCCCCGCGTAATACGCCGGTGTGCAGATTCCTCCGAGTAGAGAGGCGTTTGTCGCATCCAGATAATCGCCGCGGCGGATATGAACGCTGACGGGAATCACACGCTGATCCCCCATCTGTTCCGGCGTATGATCTGCGTCATTCGCGCCGAACACTGTTCCCTCTCCCAGCATAGGATCCGCACCGCAGCTTCCGGACTCTGACGCTCCGCTGTTTTCCCTGTCAATTTGGCGCAGCAGCGCCGCGTTTTTCTCCCGGACCTGCGGATCACCGCTCTCCGGAAAGACAAACAACTCCCTCAGTCCTCCCAGAATGTCCGCATAGTACTTCTCGCAGGCAAAATAGCCGCACAGATAGGCGTCTGTCCGCTCCAGAATCTCTGGATGGTACATCTCTGTTTCCTGAAAGACAGAGCTCTTCCCCGGCAGGAGCTTTCTCTTTACTCTGCCCATCAGTCCCGCTCCTCCGGTCAGAAGATCCCTCTCCTGTCTCGTACAGGCTTCATAAGGAAGTTCTCTGAAATAGGACAGCTCAAACGCCCGTTTCGCATAGACATTGGCCTGTGCCGCCGGATCGTCAAACCACGAGAGATCTATCTTTGCATCCCTCCCCAACGCGAGGAGTTTTCGATAAAGCGCATACTGCTGCATCTGATTGCCGAGTCCCCCGGCGATCTGAACAATAATCATACTTTTACCCCTACCTATCCCGCAGTCTGCCTGCGGCGCTGCGAACAGAAATCCACACAGACGATTTCTGCGATACACCGTCTATGCCAGAGCGCTCGCTGGCGCTGTTTCTATGTTGATGCCCGATGCCGATGCGGATCCTGTTCTCCTACCGCATCGCCGAGAGAAACGCCAGCGCCGCGCCCTGTCCCCACGGATAGCAGCCATACGTCTGCGGATGTTCTGCAAATCCCATACATTCCGCCAGTGCGCCCTGCACCCTTCCATCCTGTCCGGTCATCTCCAGCAGCGCCTTTATTGACTGATTCAGTCGAATTCTATGTTCCTCTCCGAGGATATCCGCCCGGACGCCAACCGCCGCCGCATAGCTGATCATCGCCGTCGCGGAGGTATCTGCCGGCCCCTCCGCCGCTCCGAGCTGCCACGCATACATGCCGTCTTCCCTCTGCCACTGTTCTGTGGCCAAGACAAGGCGACTGTATCCCCGTTTCAATTCCTCATACGCTCCGTGCGTCTCCGGCAGGGAGGTCACTGTAACCACAAGTCCCATGAGCAGCCACCCCACCGCGCGCCCCCATCCCACCAGTCCATATTTGACCTTATCAGTCAATTCATAGCCGTGATAGGGAAGACCGCTTCGCCGGTCCATTCCACAGCGCAGGAAGGAACGCAGCTGAGTGACTGCCAGTTCCGTCGCCTCCCTATCGTCAAACAGCGCCCCGTACCGGCTCAGAAACATGGCGGTCATCCCCGCTCCATCGGCGAAAATATACTCGTTGCCGCGTCCCGCCCGGTATACGATCGCACCAGCCTGATCTCTGGGAGCCGCCTTCATCTGCGCGGCAATCCGCCGCGCGGCCTGCCGGTACGCCTCTGGTTCCATTTCCATCGCACCGTCCCCGGTGTTTCCTCCGTGTAATCCGCTCTCCGCCATTCTCTCATAACGGCGCAGCAGCACATAACCGGACAGGGCGTCATCCACATACGTCACCTTTGCGCCGCCTGTTATCCACTTTTTCAGGAAGTTACACACCGCTTTGTCCGCATCCAGCGCTTCCTGCCGGACATCTGGTTTCTGGCTGCCCACTGTCTTCCCCGTGCCGTCCCCCCGGCCTTCCTCCTCTGTCTTCGCAGCTCCTTCCCGTTCCGTCCGCCTCGTCAGTCGGCCGGCATACTCCTCCAGTCCCAACGCCAGCATCCCCGCCGGCCAGAATACCGGGTCCCGCAGCGCCGTTCCCCTGCCAAGCGCTCTTTTGACCAGCGTCTTGATTTCCTCACGCAACTCCGGCTTTCCGTATCCCTCCAACTGTTTCTGCGCCGCCGCCGCCATGCGGGCGAGCGCAGTCTCACAGTCATCCCACTTTTCCATACCAGTTTCCATACCAGCCGCCTTTCTTCCTTCTGTTTCTTCCCGGCCACCATGCAAACTCCGGTTCAAATCATTTTCAATAATGAGTCTTTGTACTCCGGAGTCTCCTTCTCACATCCTCACAGTAAAAATTTTGAACTGTACTGCGCGGTGATTCTGCTTCACTTTACGCTCTCCCGCTTTTCCGTACCTTTCCTCTTACCAACCGGTACAGATATTGAAACTCCGGCGTTCCCCGGTACAGCAGGAAAAACGTTCCGTTGAAGAGCACCGTAATCAGAATCGCCATTCCCACCGCCGCCAGAAGAGAATTCTGCGGTATCAGCCACACGCGCAGCGCCATACACAGCAGTGTCACCGCCGCCACTGTCAGAAGGTGCTTCACGGTATCCGCAAAGTAAGAGAGCGCACTCCGATCGAAGCAGTACCGGTAAATAATCACCGGCTTGGCAATATTTGCAATCAGACCCGACACAAGCGTTCCGATGTAAATTCCCTCCAAACCGATCAGCTGTGCCAGCACAATCCCCAGCACAATATTAACCGCTCCCTGTACCAGCGTCAGATATTTATCCGGTTCAAAGACACCCGCAGCCGTTTTGTAGTTACTCAGCACGACCCGGTCTCCCTTGAAGTAAAAATCAGCCAGAATCAGAAACACCACGCTCCCCGGCAGCACCCAGGAATCTCCCAGCCAGATCCGCACCACCGGCGTAATCAGCACGAAGAATCCCGTCGCCGCATAGCCGTAAACCCACGCCGCGAAAAAACGGTAAATCTGAAACATCTCAAACTGCTTTTCCTTCGTCTCCGTGGCGATCAGGTTGCCGAAACTGGAGATCACACTGTTAAAAATCGTGTTGACGAAATTCGAAACGGTATTGATGATCAGATTATAGTTGCTGACCACGCCGGTGATCGACACACTGATCAGCGCCGAAATCATCAGTGAGCTCGTCTGCAGGCGGGCCACGTCTCCCACCTTATGCAGCAGCAGCGCCCGCGTCTTCGTCCACACCTCGCCACTCTCCTGCTTGGTGAGACGCTCCACCTTCTTTTCCCGCAGATAAGGATAGAGGCGATTTAAGTAATAGTTGACAAAAATCTTCTGTAAAAGCTGCACTGCCGCGTCTGTCAGCAGATAGAAGTAAAAATTCTTTGTGACAACCACCACGCCGATCTGAAACAGTACCGTGATAATCTTGGTCACGGTATTGACGTTGGTCTGGATATAATTCTTCTGCTCCGCGTTGACGAGGCTGTATTTATACGCGACGAAATAGCTTGTCACCGTATTGAACAGGAAAATCAGATAGTAAATCGTCAGATCCCGGGTTGTGATATTGCCCGGATCCTTGATCAGGTATTTCAGAAAAGGCGCCAGCGCGAGGCCGATCACCGCGATGATCATGGCAATCGCATAATAGGCTCTCCGGTATAGCTGCATGTACGATTTGATTTTCTCCTTATCGCCCCGCGCCACCGGCACATACAGGCTGAAATTCAGCGCCGTGCCGATTCCCAGCTCCGCCATCGACAGGAGGGAGAGAATGTTGGTGTACAGATCGTTGACGCCGAGAAGCTCCGCGCTCAGATTCCGGATGAAAATCGTGCGCAGGATAAACGACATAATCGCCGTCGCAAACGTCCCGATATAGCCGAATGTGATATTAATCGCCGCTGCCTTTACTCTTCCCATGAATCCTTCTTTCTATGTCTTCTGTCTGCTCCAATACTTCCGTCCCACTCCTACAGTTCCCTGTACAGTTTCCTGATTTCCTCGCCGTTTAACAGGGCTTTCTCCCGGTAGGACGGCATGCAGGCCGTCAGTCTGTCCCGGATCTCCTGCTCGTGCGCGCGCAGCCATTCAAATCCCTCTATCAGCTGCCCCGGCTCCCGCAGACTCTGCACCGGAAGCACATAATTCTCCTCTGTCCCGAACAGATCCCTCGCAATGCCGCGCGCCTTGACGGAATAGCCGACGACCAGCGTCGGAACGCCTGAGGAATAGGCTGCAATTGTAGCATGCGTCCTTGCCCCGACAAAGAACCGGCACCGGCTGATATATCCCTTGAGCACCTCTGCCGGAGCATCCCCGATCAGACATACCCGTCCCGTTTCCCGATACTTCTCATACAGCTGCCGGAGTGGCCCTCTGTCGTCATTGCTGCTCCAGACGACATGGGGAATCAAGGCAATTCGCAGGGAGGTATCCGACAGAATATGCTCCATCAGCGCCTCGTAGCTGCGCATTGTCACGCCTTCCTGTTCCTCATAGCCCGTCACCATGGGACTGACATTGATTCCTACAGTATTGCCCTCTTCCCATTCCTGCGGCAGAGGCCGCTCCTGCACCGGCAGGGCAAACGCCGGATCCGGACACAGCACGAGGCGCTCCGGAGGGATTCCCGCCGCCCGCAGCGCCTCATATGTAATGCTCTCCCGCGCGATGATTCTGCGGTAGCGCATCATATCCTCCCTCACTTCGGGATGTTCTTCCAACAGAGAGGGTTCTATCGAGCAGCCCAGCAGCATCGTCGCCGTTCCCTGCCGGTTCAGCATCCTGTTTGCCAGCATCAGCTCTTTGAGCAGAATCGGATAGCAGTAATTGTCGCCCCCGATGGAAACCGCCAGGCGGGGCGCTCTATTCCCGGCAATCTCCCGCAGACGGAAGCGGGCGAAGGAATCCTCATCTCCGGTCAGTCTGCGGTACGCATAGTAGAGCACATGCCAGACGGGATGATCCTCCATTCTGCGCTCAGGCAGAACCTCTGCCAGCGTTCCCGGCACATAGGTCAGATCCTCCTGCGGACGGCAGCTGATCAGCCGGATTTCGGAAAGTGCTCCCTCCCCCTGCGCCGTCATGCGCAGGAGGCTGTCCACGATCGCCTCACAGCCGTGATTTCCGCTCCCCGCGTGCATATAAAAGGCAACTCCGTTTTTCCGTGTGCTCATCTCACTCTCCATTTCCGAACATCTATCTTTTCCTCAGCCGCCCATACGTCCACAGATACAGCCCCGGCAGATGCTGAAACGTCCATACCTTTACTTTGTACCCTGCCGGAAGGGCCCCAAAGCATCCCTTTACCTGCCGGTAACGCAGGAGCTTCTGCCGCAGACTGACGACCTCCGCCTGATAGCGTTTTTTCTCCTCTTTCGGCAGATAAGAAATCTTGGAAGCCACCAGCATCACCGAAATACACTGAATCGCCGCAAGCCTGCTCCGGATCGCCGCATTTTCGCAGACGGCGGGCATTTTTTCCTGCAAAAACTCCTCCGCCCGCTCCCAGCACCGCGCCTGATCCATGTAGGAGGGCGCGAAGGGCTTCTCCATCGCCCCTCTCGGATTCGCGTAATACTCGTACATCGGCTCTTCTGTTTCTGCTATCTTATCACATTCCGGCAAAAGAGAGAGCAGGAAGAGCATATCCTCGCCGATCGTCAGCTTCTCGGAGAAACGCCTGTCCCCGATCAGACTCCTGTCAAAGAGTTTGCTCCAGACACGGGTGTCAGAGGCAAGAATTCCCAGCTCCACAAACGCCTCCCCGCTGTAGGTATGAACGGGATAGGTGCTTGCAGCGTCCGGTGCAGCCGCCTCCCCGCCGCTGCCGCGATGTTCCGCGAAGCTCTCCTGCACTTCCTGGCTGCTCCCCGTCTCATGGGCCTTCTGTTCCGTCACCGTCCGGAACCCGCAGCCGGCGATCCACGCCTCCTTGTCCCGCAGCAGCGCCACTAGCCGTTCTATCATCTGCGGATGCAGCCGGTCATCCGCATCCAGAAAGGTCACCAGCTCTCCTCCGGCGATTTCCAGCGCCGCATTTCTCGCATGCGAAACGCCCCGGTTCTCCGTGTGCAGCACTCTGATCTGCGAATGCAGCCCCGCCAGTCTGTCGCAGATCACCCCGGAACCATCGCTCGAACCGTCGTCGATCAGCAGAATCTCCAGATTCTTCCACGTCTGGCGCAGCGCGCTCCAGACCGCGCCCGTCACCGTCTCCCTCGCGTTATAGACCGGTATAATCACGGTGACAAGCGGTTCTTCAGAATATCTCACAGACATCCTCCTTCTCCCTTGTTCGATGCAGCGACGGCGGCATTCTCCCGCTTCTGCCTCATCCTGAAAATCATCCGCACCGGCATGATCCGCGCCATCGTGGGTCTGCGCATAAAAAAGGCGATCAGGCGATTGGCCGGTTCCTGCAGAGGCAGCCCGTACTCCTGCAGCAGCAACGGCGTCTTTTCCCGCACGCAGATCATCTGAATCCGGGATGCGCTGTCTCTCTCCTGTCTCCGCAGTTCATTTTTCATAACGAGCATCAGAAGGAACAGAAATTCCTGCTCCTTCATGCGTTGCGCTCCGGGAACCTGTTTATCCTCCAGTATCCTGCCGATCACATCCCGCAGGCGGCACACATTGTCATACAGACCGGGATCATAGCTGTGAACCATCGAACCCTGCTCATAGACGTAATGGTAATCGCAGGCATCCGGCAGAATAACGACTCTCCGCGCATCCAGAAGAGCCGGAAGAACAATGTTGACATCCTCCCCCATTCTGATCGCCGGATCACAGTAAGAGAGATTCCGCTCAATCAGCTCTCTGGAAAAGAGCTTCATACAGCGGGAAAGGATCACCGTTCTCTCTTCATTGCCGAGAATCCGCGTCATGATCACCCACGCCAGCTTCTCTCCCTCGTAAACACCGGGGGACGCCGCATTTGTCTTTGCTTCCGATGTGCCGTTCCATTCCCTCTCGATCACATAGCTGCCGCAGATCACTTCCTTCGACTCATACTCCGGATGTTCCGGGCACGGAAGCGCCCGCACGAATTTCTCTATCATATCCGGTTCGATCCAGTCGTCCGCATCCACGAAGCTCAGATACGGCGCTGTGCTCTCGCTCACGCCACGCATCCACGTTTTCATCAGACCTTCATTGTCCTTGTGCACAACATGCACGCGCCCGTCCTCACCGGCCGCCGCATCGCAGAGCTCTCCGCTCCCATCCCCGGAGCCGTCGTCGATCAGCCACAGTTCCAGATTCCGGTACGTCTGCCCCAGAATGCTTTCGATACAGCGGCGGATCGTGTGCGCTTTGTTATAGACCGGAACGATCACCGCCACCTGCGGACCTCTTCCCGCTGCCGTGCGGGGAGATGCTTCCGTGTGTGACTTCCCGCCTTTCGCGCAGGATTCCCCCGCTGCCGCGCTTCCATTCTCTCTTCCCTGTTTCTCCGCCACACCTTCCATTTCTCCGCCTTCCATCCTTCCCTCGCGCCGGGGTATTCCGCACGCTATATACGCCGGAACCTTCTCAATGCCGGCCGCTCTGCTTCCCTGCGCTCCGGATCCTGCCTGTCGATCCGCCGGCCTTCTTTGCGAATGACGCGTCTCTATCCTCCTGCAGTCTCCCTATTTTGTCCCGTCAGTCTCCTGCCGCATCGCTTCATACTCCTCTCGTGGAATCGCCACCACTGAATTTTTACCGTAGAACTCAGCCGTCACGCGATTGGTAAAACTGTCCGGATCACGCAGCAGCGCCATGTGCATAAACGGTCCCTGCTCACTGTTCATCTCCGGCACCACCACGTCGCTGACCGAATCGTCCCCGAGCAGCGCCAGTCTCTCCTGCATCTGCGCCTCATAATCCGCCAGCTGACCGCTCGAGGCAAACGTCAGACACGTATAATCCACCGTATTTCCGATCAGGTATCTTCCGCATACGAGGCAGAAAACCAGCGCCGCCGCGAGAAACGGAAGACGGATCCGGACGGCGAACGCCTCCGCCCGAAAACTATCCGCCATAACGTCACTCCCGCCACGCTCTGCTATGTGGCCCGCCTCTTTCTGTCCGCTCTTTCGCTGCATCCGGCGGCACTTCGCCCAACAGATCAGGTACGACAGCCCGATCGTCATCATCAGCAGAAAAGTAAAGAAGACCACATCCGGCAAACCGCCCGACACCTCGACTCCCGCATAAATCCCCGGCATTCTGACCACACAGGTCAACAGAAAGCAGACTGCCGCAGCCCGCACCGGATGACGGAAAGCGTTCTCTCCGCTCTTCGGTTCATACGTCTCCCAGACCGCAATCACCAAAAGGAGGACAAAGAGAAAAAGAGGCCGTGCCGCAAGGAAATATCCGATCGCTCCGCTCACTCCCTCCGCCACAGAAAGCCTTATCGTCATCGCCACTGCAGAAAGGCTGAATCCGAATTCCTCCCCGCCGCGCACCGCATTGCCGGGCGCCTTGGCGCTGATGATAAATCCGATTCCCTCCAGCAGAAGCGGTAAAAAGAGCCAGAGGACCCGCCGGATCCCCGGTTTCTGGCCTCTGTTCCCCGCTGTTTTTTCCCACCACAGCGCCCACACCGCAATCAGGAAAACAGCCGCTCCCGCAAGCGCCAGCGGCGGATAGCCTGCCCCTCCCAGATACGCCATTCCCAGAACGAGCGGGAAGAAGAACCTCTTTTTCCCCGTCTCCACCCAGCGCATCGACCACGCAATACAACACAGCGCCGTTCCGTACGGAATCACATAGTGCGCGACGCTCGTATACCAGAAGAGCCCGCCGCGCACATATGGCATGTACTGCACCGTGAAAAAGGCCAGCACAAAATACAGTAAAAAAAACACATCCCGCCGCATCCCCATCCGGCGCACCAGAAGAAGATGGAGCAGGTACAGAGTTCCTCCCAACAGAAACAGAAGCGCGATCCACGGCACCACCACGTATGCTTTCTCGCCCCAGATACTCGGTTCCAGACAGAACAGCGCAATCGACGACCATGTCCCCTGCCATGAGCCGTAACTATCCCGGATCTGCGCCGCCACTGCTCCCGGAATTTCTGCCGGTGAGCCTCCGCTCACCAGAATCCGGCGCACGGCAGCTCCATAGCCCAGATCATCTCCTGTCGCGTAATTGTAAAACGAGAGCCAGAGAATCGGGCAGAGGGATAGTGCAAAACCGATGCCCGCCAAAACGGCAAGTTTTCGGTAAGAAATCCACACGGCGATCCGGCACAGCCTGTTCTGTCCACATCCGGCTGTTCCGTTTCCACTTGATATTCCACGATCTGTCTTCTTGCCCATTCTGCCCGCTCCATTTTCCGCAACCCCTGCATCACATCTCTGTGTCTGCCGCACCGTATCGACGTCTGTATCCCGGCATCCGCACCGTATCGGCATCTGTTTCCTGACCTCTACACTGCATGGCGTCAGTATTCCTGCATTTGCACCGTATCGGTTTCCGTAATCCCCGGTAAAACCGCCGCGGTTCTCCGTGGTCATTCCCCGGCTTTGGCCGCTTCTGTTTCCGCCTGTTTCAGTACCCTGCCGTAGATCTTCTCCAGCCGGCTGATGTGTTCCTCCAGTCCGAATTTCTCTCTGACCAGACGCAGACTCTCTTTTCCATACCGCTCTCTGCGCTCCTCTTCATTCAGGAGACAGACCAGAGCCTTCGCCATTCCTGCGGTATCGCCCGGCGCAAGGAGGAAGCCGTTTCTTCCCTCCTCCACGAGCCTCGGAATCCCGCCGACATTCGTGGAAACTATGGGGAGTCCGTATCCCATCGCTTCCAGAACGGACATCGGCATCGCCTCATGATACGACGGAAGCAGGAAAACCGCACTCTCTCGGAGCGCCCTATCCTTCTCCTGCCCGCGAATCCATCCCGGAAACAGAACGGCCTCCTCCTGCCCTCTCTGGCGCAGCAGATTCTGCACGCCATGGATATCACCCACTCCCGCCGACAGGAGTCTCGCCTGCGGCACCTCGGCCCGCACCTCCTCCATAATCGCGGGAAAATCAAAACATCCCTTGTCCTTCTCGATCACGCCCAGAAAGAGAATCTGCTTTGACGCCGCGCTCTCCTTTGTCGGAGCCTTCACTGAGAGCACGCTGTAATTCTCTACGATCACAATCCGCTCCCGCGGCACAATCTGTGCGATTCTCTCCTTCCATTCATGAGATAAAACGATGATAGTCGCGCATTTTCCGTAAATATTCCGCACCAGCGATTGTTTCCATCCGGGCGCGCGCTCATAGAGCTCCTCGATCGCCGACCCGTGAATATGGTTGACAATCGGAATTCCGGCCCCCGCACTCATCAGAATAAACGGCATTTTCCGGTAAAAACTGGGGCCAAAAGAGGAGTGGATGTGAACGACATCCGGCCGATGCTTCCGCAGTTCTCTGTGAAATAAGAGATACGCGCACAGCGCCTTGCCGAATTTCCGCAGACGTCCCCCGTCACAGTAGGACTCCACATAGCGAACCTCACAGTCCTGCTCCAGCCTGCTGCCGCGATACCCGTTTACCACCGCCGCGATGCCGCCTTTGACATCGCTCTGCGGCACAATCATACAAACACGGATTCTTCTCTCCACTTGCTTCTCTTCCCTTCGTAACTCTTTTCTGCCTTCCCACGCTGCCTGTAAAATGCCTGTTTCCCGAGGCAGCCCCGCTGCTTCGAACGAATCACATCACTCTTTCGCGGCCTCCCCCCGAGGCAGCCCTGCTGCCTCGTACGAATTATGGCGTGATTCCACGCAATCTTTCGCGGCCCACTTCCCGAGGCGGCTCTGCCGCCTCGAACGAATCACTGTGTGATTCGTTATTACTTGGCCCCTTTACTGAACAGAACAACGCCCACCGTCTGCAGCAGGATCTTGAAATCAAGCGTCAGACTCCAGTTGTCAATATACTCCAGATCGAGCTTTACCACCTCGTCAAAATCGGTGATTTCGCTCCGTCCGCTCACCTGCCACAGACCGGTCAGTCCCGGCGTCATGCTGATCCGGCGGCGGTAGTGCTCGTTATACTGTTCGAACTCCGCTTCCGTCGGCGGTCTCGTTCCCACAAGGCTCATATCACCCTTGAACACATTGAGAAACTGCGGGAACTCGTCAAGACTCGTCTTTCTGATAAACGCTCCGACCTTCGTGATGCGCGGATCATTCTCCATCTTGAACATCAGACCGCTCATCTCGTTGTTTTTCATCAGTTCCTTCTTGCGCTCCTCCGCGTCGCGGTACATGGAGCGGTATTTATAGATCTTAAACCGCCGTCCGTTCTTGCCCACCCGCGTCTGGGAGAAAAAGACGGGGCCCGGAGAATCCAGTTTGATCGCCGGCGCCAGAAAGAGCGTCAGAATACCGGTCAGAATCAGGCCGACCAGGCCGCCGAGAATATCGATCAGACGCTTGATCATCAGACGCTTGTAGCTGCTGCGGAACCGCGTGTAGGTGATGGTCGTGTAGTCCCCGAACGTATCGACCTTGCTCGTCGCCTCTCCGATATCGGGAAGCTCCAGATTATAATGGCAGACAACGCCCATCTCCTCAAAGCCATGGATGACGCCGCGCATCTTCTTCTGTGAAATATCCGGCGTGTTGATGAATACCTCGTCAAACGGCACCTGGATCATTTCCCGTGTCAGATGTTCGAGACCGGAGAGAACCGGAATGCCCCGGAGCCTCGTGGATGTTTCCACTGTCCCGGAAACCGCATTTCCCTCCGCGGCCGTCTCCTGCGCGCCTGCTCCCTGTTCCGGCATCCCGTCCGCATAGACAGCGGCCACAATCTGGTAGCTGACGTCCATTCGTCCCATCAGACGATCCAGAGTTGCCTCCATCTGATCGCGCTGTGCGATCACAATCACCTTGGAAACGAGCAGGTCATTGGAAAGTACCTTGTGAAGAATCTTCTTCAGAATCAGATGCACCGCCATCATCAGAATCAGATTAAAGAGCAGGAACCACGCGATAACGCTTCGGGAAAGGATGTACGCCCACTGCGCAAAGAACACGAAGAGGATCGTAATCACCAGCATCACCACATTGTACTTGATCACCGCCATCAGTTCCTGGAAATAGCCCCGGACCATATAGTCCCTGTTCCAGTCCACAAAAAAGCTGTAGACCGTGCAGAACAGCAGAAATACCACACAGACCATATAATGGAGCGTCTTGTCGCCCCAATCGCGCGACACAGCGAAACGCATCTGCGTCGCCACCACATAGGACACGAGAATGCAGATCATATCGGCCAGCCACAAACCATACGTCTGAATCACTTTAACTTTTGGATTCATAATTCCCTCCGAAAATCACCGGCGCATACAGCGCAGTCAACAGTAACAGATAATTCCGCAATATATATTCAGAAACGAGGTGCGCCTCCACCACCGTATAGACGCTGTAGACGACGATCATAATGAGAGCCGCCGCATCCCTCTTTCTGCGCACCGCGCGCAGCAGTGCGAACAGCACACCCAGCATGGCCGCCGCCGGAATCACACCGTACCAGTAAATCAGGCGGACAAAGCCCATATCAAAAAAATTGTCGTTCCGGCGCTCCGAGAAAAGCGACCAGGTAGAGAGCGTCCCGTCATGAAAGGTGGAATCCCAGAGAGAGGCGATTCTCCCGTTTAACGCACCGTCCAGTCTGGCAAAAACCGGAACATCATAGCCAAAGATAGCCGCCAGCACGGAGAGCAGGATACAGGCCGCCACCAGGATCTCTCCGGCCACGTACAGCATTCCGGCTCTTCGCAGACACGTAAACGCTCCGCCGCTGTGCTTCTCCTGCCTTTCTGAAGTGCTTCGCACCGGCGCAGCACGTTTCTCTGCAGCACTTTGCTTTGGGCCTCCGGAACGATTCGCCTGCCCCGCCCTTCTGTCCGAGGCGTAAAACAGGGCGAACGCCGCGATCGCCGCCGCTGTCAGCGCAAATCCCGTGTTGGATCTCGTGAAGCGGTACAGAAGCAGATTTCCAAGGAAGAGTCCCGCATAACCGGGCCATGTCATCCGCTTCTCATAGAGATACATCCCGAACACGGTCAGCATCAGCGCCATGCAGTGCAGGGCGTTCGGATGGCCGAGCCCCAGCGCATACCGCGTCTCCATGCCCCGCCCGAAGTCCTGCGTCAGGGAAAGCACCCCGTAGACGCCGGTGACCGACAGGAGTGCCAGAAGCGCACATCCGGCCGCCGTACCCCAGAGAGCAAATCGCATCACCCGCCTCACCGGCATCGTGCGGCAGGCCGCCACAAACACCGTCATGCGGAGAAGCTCATTCCGTCCGGACAACCGCCAGGAAACCACTCCCAGCACCAGAAAAGCCGCCAGCCACAGAAATTCCCGGCCTGTCGGGGGAGGCAGTGCGGACACTCCGTCTCCCATTTGCCCACCGCCCGATTCTGTTCCGGTCCGTCCGGCAGGCAGACGCCACGCCCCGATCATCCGGCAGGCGAACAGCAGGAAGGTAATCCGGAAGAGCTGTCCCTCCCATGGATTGAGAAAGTCGCTCTTATCAATCACCACGATCGCAATCTCAATCCACAGCGCAATCAGAAAGAGAATCGCCGTCGGTCTCTCCAGCTTATCCTGCACCCTGCCGGTCAGATAACGCACAGTGCCCAGCAGTCTCTCCCTCTCACGTCTGCGCTCCGCGCGCTGCGCCTGCCGCCACTCCGCCGCGGAGATTCCCAGATCACCGGGAATTTCTGTCGTTTTCGTGTGCGTCCCGGCCAGCACGGTCAGGAGTTTTTCCCTCCACGCGGACTGCCGCCGGAACGCATCGACCTGTTCCGCCGCACTCTTCTGCCCCGCCGGAGCGCCGCGCGCCGCTTCCTCCTTGCTGTCCGTGTTCCGGAAGGTCTGATTGGATCCCGCCCGCCGCTTCGGATCCTCTGCGTCATGCAGTCTATACTTCCGATAGAGATACACCGTCTCGCCGCGCACCAGCGCCTCGTCATCAATACAGCGCTCCGTCAGCTGGGAACTGCTCAGCCCGATCGAGACAAGCGGCTCCCGCGTCGAGGCAAACCGCGGATTCTCCCGCAGGATCTGCATATAGTAGTCGCCGTCGACCAGCCATGTCAGCCGCTCGTCGTAGCGGATCGCGCACCGGTCCAGCAGGTTTTTCCGCACGATCACCGCGCTCGGGGCCCCGATGGTATTGCCGAGGAAGAGGTTGCGCCAGTCGCGCCGGATCAGCTCCAGATCCTCCTCCCCCGTAAAACGAGCCGTACCGGCTGCGGTTAGCTGCTCTGCGGTGTTGTCCGGCGCAGCTTGCTCCGGCCCCGAAGCGCTATTTGCCGCAGCTTTCTGTTCCTTCCGTTCCTGTTTCTGCCCCGAAACGCCACCCTCCGCAGCTTCCCGTTCCCGCTGCTCCTGCTGTCCCAGCGGCACCTGCCGCGTTCCGCAAAAGGCGAGATCACAGTCCGTATGTGCATCGAGCAGGGCCGCCAGCGCCCCGAGACTGTCCGCGCCGGTAAACCAGTCGTCGTGGTGCATGAGTTTGACGTATTCGCCCTGCGCCATCGCGACTGCGGCGTTCCAGTTCGCCACCGCCCCGTGCGGCGCGGCATTCCGCAGATAGCGCAGCGGTATTCGCCCGCCGGCAAAACTGACATGGAACGCTCCCGCCATTTCCGTCACCGCGCGCTCCACGGCATCCGAGGCGGAATCGTCGCTCAGAATCACTTCACAATCCGTATAGTGCTGGCCCGCAATCGAGCGCAGCAGCCTTTTGATTCCTTCCGGATTCTCATACGCCGGAATGCAAATAGATACCTTCGGCATTCTTCCTCCCCATCCCAAAGCGCTTTGCGCGACAGGATGACGTCATGATCTGATGATGATCTGCTGTCCCCGGGATTGTGCTGCTCCCGTCCCGGCTGTTCTGCGGTTCTATCTCCTGATAATCCTGCACAGCTTTCGCACTGCCCGGCCCGCAAGCCGCCTGCGCTCCATCCTGCGCCCGAGCGCCGTCACCGCCGGATCATCCGGCTGCCACGGCGCCGTCTCGGGCCACCGGTACGCCGCCAGCGCGGCGCGGCACTCCTGCGGGCTGTGTTCCTTCCCGCTTCGGTCCAGATACGTGAACAGCGAATAAATATTCTGCTCCGACGCCCAGTATCCGTCCGAGACGTTATGACGCGCCCAGTACATCGGGGCGACCGCCTTTCGCAGCGTCGTGCTCGTGTACGCCGGAAAGAACGCGAACGATGAATTCGACGCAATCAGATACCGGGCGTTTTTCACCGTGACATAGTCCTTTTCCGGGGAGAAGTGATGCGCCGGGATTTCCGGCAGCAGGCGGTTTGCCGCCTCCACATCATCCGTCACGATCATAAAGCGCATCGCGGCGTTCTCCCGGCGCATCAGCGCCATGGCATCCCGCCAGTAGCGCTCCCGCAGAAAGAGAGCCGGATCGTCGGCGTACTCCCCGCCGCGCACATTCAGAATGCAGAGATCTTCCGCCGTGTACTCATCCGATTCGAACTGCGGACGAACCCGCAGCCACTGCCGGATCTCCTCCCGGTGACGGGCAAAATACGACTCATCCTGCAGATTTCCGTACACCAGCGTATTGTCCGCCACCTCTGTCAGCTGCGGATCCGCCCCCGCCACATAACAGCCGTGCACCATGTCGTGGACGGAATTTTTCAGATAAAGCCTTTTCTCTGCCTCCTCATAGCGCGCAAAACCGGACACTGCCGCACCGGTAATCTCCTCGCCCAGATCCAGAGCCAGAAAATCGGCCTGCAGCCAGCGCTGTCCCGCCGTGCCAAAGGGCACTCCCTTATCCTGCGCCAGACATCTGGCGGTCACATAGCAGAACAGGCGGTTTCCCAGTCCCTGCCCCGGCAGAAATTCCGTTCCGATCATCTGGCTCTCCCCATCGACAGCAGCTTTGCCCGGGTCTCAATCAGTCCGACCGCAATTTTATCCGCCGCTTTCTTGTACCACTTCGGCTCCCGGTAGAGCAGATACCGGTACTCCTCCAGATGATCCCGCAGATATGTGGGATACGTCCCGTCAATCCGCGCGACGACAAGCACCGAGTTCCGCCCGAAGAGATCCTTTTTGTCCCGCAGCCGGCTCCCCACTTCGAACAGGGTGCGCCGGTTGTTATATTCCTGATGCGCGGCGCTCCTGATCTTGTAGCGGATGCGCTCCTCCGCCGTCTGACCGTCCGGCCCGCCCACATAACTGAAATGCCAGCCGCCGTTCTCCACACGCACGCCGATCCGCCGCTGCTCAGCGTTGCGCAGTTCCTCGGTGGTGTACGTCCTGAGCAGGGAATACCGGCAGATCTTCGTGCCGAGCCACCGCCGTTTCGCCACACCCTCAAACTCCCCTGTCACCGAAAGGTTATTGCCTGAAATATCCTCCAGATTCAGGTATCCATAGAAGAGGCGCTGGGCGAGCATATAGATTTTGCCCGGCTCCACCTTCGGCAGAAGCGTCCGCAGCGTCTCCGGATCCGGAATCTCATCGACATCGCTGAAAATCACGATATCGTCGTTCGTACAGTCCCGCAGTCCCCGCGCCACCGCGCATTTCTGGTGATGATCCCGCCGGAATGCATCGCAGTCCATCGGCGTGTCGTCCACGACGACATGGATGATCTTATCCTGAAACTCCCGGAATCTCTCCTTGTTCTCCTCGTAAAAAAGAGGCTTGGGATCACCGGAAAATGTGACGGTCGATTCGCTGATCACAAACCGGTCCACCACATCATTTAAAATACGCATCCGCAGGAGCAGGATGTCGAGCTCATTAAAGAACTGAAATGCGTCGTATACCATCGTTACCTCTTTTCCGCCTGTGCTTTGTCCTGCACGGCGCGGCTCATTACCAACGCGGATAACCCGCATTGGTTCCTTCCCATTTGTGGAATACAAACGGCTTGATTCCTTCGAATTCCGGCAGCATCTGTTCGTGTCCGAAGTACTTCGCCACTTCCAGCGGGGCGTATTTCATGCCCGCTGCTTCGAAGAGGTGGCGGTTTTTACAGCAGATAAAACCGTCCTCATTAAAAAATCCGTGATCCGCCTCGAAGGGAATCCCCGTCTGTGACGGAAATTCCAGCAGCCGCTTGCTGCGGATCGAGACGCTGTTGCCGACCCGGCAGATATTTCCGTTGATATCCCGGTAGGAAAAATCATCCTTGGGCAGCGGGAACGGCGAGCCGATATAATCGTAGTCCAGAAACTCGTCCCGCCAGCTCTCCGGATTGACCACAAAACCGTCGTAATGAACCAGCAGCATGAAATCCGTGTGAATATACCGGTGCATATCGTAGATCATCGCGTAATTGAACTTGTTGATCTCATCGATCTTGTCGATGTGCTGGTACTCGATCTCCTTCGGCAAAAAGAAAGGCTTCCGATGCGTGACCAGCGTCGCCGCGCCGAAATCCACACCCCGCATACTGTACTGCATCGCCTTGATCGTCTCTCTGACCTTCACGCTCGTCATCGCCGCCAGCGTCACATTCGGGAGCTGTAATTTTCCGTTTTTCCACTCTGCCATTGTTACCTCCATTCCGGAGCGATTCTCGCGGCGGGGCGACACGCTCTTTTTATGCACCGCCCTCTATTCCTCTGATATCTTCGAGCGCTTCCTCGCTGTTTCGCAGCATAATTCCCAGTGTTTCTCTCATATACTGATTAGCCTGCTGCTTTTCCTTCTGACCTCTCGTTCCGTAATCGCTGTCCTCGCTGACCAGATAACGATCCGCCTGCAGTGCCGTTCCCAGAAATACATGATCCTCTTCTTCGTGAAAACCGAGTGCTCTGAGACGCTCTTTGTGCCGCATCGGAATCCGGGAGACAACGTGGGAGATTCGATTGTCCCGCTGCAACTGCACAAAAGTTTTGCGGAATTCCGGATCCTGTCTGAGATTCCTGTTATATTCCGAAAGCATTTTACCACCCGCGTCCATCGCCATAGAGTCCTGACGGTTCATGATAAAAGCGTATAAAAAATTAGCGCAGTCCATCCGGTACTCTTCATCGTGCAGAAATCCGTATCTCCAGATATTGGTATCTATCACCTTATTCATCTTTTCTCCCGACCGGATGCCTCTGTCTCCGATTCCGCCGTCTCCCGTCCCGCCTGACAGACCGCCACCAGACATATTTGCGCATTTCGCCGCCATTTCAGACGTTCATTCGCAGCCCCTTCAGTTCCTCTATTTTCATAGCGTCATAAAAATCACCGGCAAAAAATTCCCTGAACTCCTCCGAGGCTCCCTGAAACTCACCCTGCCGGTCAAATGTGATTTTCTCACACACCGACGTGTCCTCTTCGTCCCGAATAAAATAAATTACCGCCGACTCCTCTTCCGGGGTCCCGCTCTCCAGGCTCCGCCTCTGCACGCGCAGCAGAATACTCTCGCTGTGGGTCTCCAGAATCACAGGTCTGTGCCGGACTGTCTGAATCAGTAAATCAGCGATTTCTCCCTGCATTTTATCGTGCAGATGCGCCTCCGGCGAATCAATCGCCAGTAATCCGCTATGATTTTCACAGGCCGCAACGATGACCGGAAGAATCTGCGAAATCCCAAAGCCCGCGTCCACAATATTGACCTCATAGCCGGAGCGCAGATCCCGCAGCAGAAATTCACCATAATTCGGCTTAACCAGATTCCATTTATAGTGATAACCGAACAACGAAAGCCACTCGTTGATTTTGTCCGCCGCCTGCCCATCCCCCGCCGTTTCTATGGCAAATAAACGATGGTATGTATTTTCACCGCCCGCTCCCACCGCCAGTTCCTGTTCTGCCGACAACAGCATGCTTCTCCTCGGAGAAACTCTCACCGGCGCAAGATATTCGATGTTTCCCGCGAACTCCCGCAAAATGCCGTTTACAATTTGCACAGCTCCCTGCAGATACTGTAAAACAAATCGCTGTGCAGGTCCATATAGATTTTGATGCTTTTCCGCAGAAAGGGAATCCGGATAAAACGGGCGATCCATCGCCTCTATAAAAAAGGTGTTCTGCACGGTGTACAGGTACGGCAGAACGCCGTTTTCCTCCGTACTGCTCCACAACGTCGACGACGCGCTGTATTCCTGTCCCGCACTGCACTGCTCCTGATAAATCACTGTCTCACCGGCCTGTATGGAAAGAGCGCTCAGATAAATTCTCTTTTGCGGTGTATGACAGGAAAACGATATGCTGTAAATCAATTCCTTGGCTGAAAATTCTTCTGCTCCGGACACCCACGCCTCGAGATACCGTCTGTCTTTTTCCTCCGGAATGAGCCGGAACTGAAAAGACACCGCCCGGCTGCTGTCCTTTTTCCCCTGAAAAAGAATATCCTCAAAGGAGCCGTCAGCCGTTTCGTCGTTGGAAGAGAGCATTGGCAGACGGAACCCGGTGACCTCGCCCCTGTAACAGCGGGATAGAAAATAAAGAAACTTCAAAATCGTGCTCTTCCCGTTGGAGTTGTCTCCAAACAGAAGTGTCAGCCCGGAAAGGGAAATCCACCCCGTATCCCGAAAAGCATGATAATTGCGCAAGCGTATTTCCGCAATTCCTCTGTCGATCTGCATCCCGTTTACCCCTTCTTCCCGTGCTGCGGATCGAGCACGAAACGCCTGTCCTCCACGCGGTAGACCGCATCGCACTTCTCGATCGTCGTCAGCCGGTGCGCGATAATCACAAGAGTCTTGCGCCCGTGCAGACGCTCGATCGCTCCCATGATTGCCTCCTCGGTGTCGTTGTCAAGCGCCGAGGTCGCCTCGTCAAAGATCATGATCTCCGGATCCATATACAGGGCCCGCGCGATTCCGATGCGCTGGCGCTGTCCGCCGGAGAGCCGCACGCCGCGCTCGCCGATCGAGGTATCAAGCCCCTCCGGCAGGGAGCGGACGAACTCGTCCATCTGCGCCTCTTTCAACACGTGCCAGACCTGCGCATCGTCGATGTCCTCCGGGTGAAACCCGTAGGCGATATTGTTGCGGATCGTATCGTCGAGCATGTACATCAGCTGCGGTACATAGCCGATGTTCGCGTACCACCCCATAATATTCGTCTCAATATCCGTGCCGTCCACCGTAATGCGTCCTTCCTGCGGCTGAAGCAGCCCCAGAAGCACATCCACCGCCGTCGATTTGCCCGCGCCGGAGGGCCCGATGATACCGATGGATTTGCCCAGCGGAATCGTCAGACTCGCCTTCTCCAGAATATTGACCTCCGTATTCGGATAGCGGTAGGTGACATTCTCGAGACGCACCTCCTTCTCAAACGGAAGCGCCCGGATCGGCCCGCGGTTGGCAAACACCGCGTCCGCGTCCACATTCAGACTGCGCAGGATAATGCCCTCCACCGCGTCCATGCAGGGCTCATAATACGCAATACTGTTCAGATAAGTGGAAATCCGGTTCGCGCTCGGCATAATCCGGATCGCCACGACCGCCAGCACACCGATCTGCCCGATGGTGCTGGCCGGGTCGTCGCTCGTCATCAGAAAGACGGCCACCATCGCCAGAATACCGCCCATGCAGACCGTTTCGATCAGCAGGCGGGGAATATTCTGATAGGAATTCTGTTTTTTCTGGATCTCGCAGAGCTTTTCCGCGCTCTTTTCATACTGATCGACGAAATATTTTTCCTTATTTAAGACCTTCGTCTCCTTCATGCCGCTGACAGCCTGCAGGAGCCACTTCGTCGTCAGGGAGCTGTTGACCTGCACATCCTGCCCGTACCGGCGCAGAACGGGTCCCATAATTTTCTTATTCACGAACAGAATCACGGCGATCAGTCCCCCCATCACCACCGTCATAAAAGGACTGACGATCAGAGAGAGGGTGATCAGAGCCGCCATGATGATTCCCTCTGTCGCAAAAGAGAGCATCGTCAGAAGCATATTATAGACGCCGTTGACATCGCTGAGAATATGACGCATGATAACCGGCGTATTCGCGTCAAGGAAAAACTCATACGGCCGCGTCACATAATCTTTAAACAGATTTCTCGAAGTATTGAACTGGCCGTTGTAGATGAAACGGTACTGTGCCCGGTACATAAAATAGAGAAAAACATTCTTGACGACATAGAGGCCGATCAGCAGGAAAATAATCAGCAGCAGAAACGCCGTGGGGCTGCTCATGTGCAGCGCCTCATAAATTCTGCTGTATGTCGCGTCCGTCGTCACGAGAGACGGACTCATCGCAATCGTCACCACCGGCAGAATCAGCCCCGTGCCGATCGTCTCCATTCCCGCGCCGATCAGCATGAGGAAAAACAGCACAACCAGCTGCCCCTTCTGGCGCTTCGTCAGTATCTTTGCCACTCGATTCAGTAATTTCATCCCGTTCGGTTTCCTTATATCTATAATCTATAAAATTTCTATACAATGCCGTCTGCATCGTGTTTCTTTCTGTATCTTTTCCGTCCTTCTTCCCTGCTTCGTCCGCCCGTCTGTCGGGCCTGACCTTTCACCGCCGTCTGCCTGACGCCGCATTTTTCAGCCGCACCACCGTCTTCTCGTACAGATCAGAGAAAAGAGCGTACCACGACGGGGAAAGCAGAAACAGGCGGATTCTCGCACTGTCTCCCCGTGAGGCAAAAGGCTCCCGCAGCAGAGGAAGAATTTTTTCTTTTTCAGCAAGAATCTCCTGCTCCAGACGCTCCGCATAGGGCCCCAGTTCTTCCTTCTCCCGGAATTCCAGATCGTACCAGAGCATCCGGCGGTAAAAAGAATACGCCGCCCGCTTCGCGATTTCGGGAAATCCCGCCGCCTCAAAATGGGCGGCCTGCTCGCGCCAGAACGGCAGCTCGTCCCGGAACCGTCTCTCCCCGAGGCGCTCATTCATGATGCTGCCCGTCCGGTTCAACACATAATTATACAGCGGTACGTCCAGATAGACCAGACGGCGCATCGCTGTAAACGCCTTCCCGGTAAAAACAATGTCCTCGGAATTGCGCCCGACCGGAAACGTCAGTCCATCGATCACTTCTCTCTTAAAGAGCTTACTCCAGACTGAATTGTAAATAATAATATCCGGATCGCCGCTCACATAGACGCGGAGAGCCCATAGCTGATCTAATAATACACTCTGCCGCAGTATTCCGTCAATTAGCGCAGAACGCCCTCCGGAAACACCGCCTGCCGCGCGGTTCTCCTCCCGCTGCGAAGAGCCGGAAATCTCCTTCTCCCGCAGATCAGAGCCGGGAGTCTCTCCCTCCTGCAGCGGATCGCCCCCTTCTGTCACCTGCCGGTAGCGGATCACCGCGACGTCCGCATCCACCATCAGACAGGCGCGCACCGTCGCCTCAATCATCTGCGGCTCATACCAGTCATCGCCGTCAAGAAACGCGATATAGGCTCCCTGCGCCGCCGCCAACCCTGCATTGCGCGCGTCGGAGAGCCCTCCGTTTTCCTTGTGAATCACCCGCACACGCAGATCACGCGCGGCAAACGCATCGCACAGCTGCGGTGTTCGCCCATCCGTCGAACCGTCGTCCACCACGATCAGTTCCAGATTCCGCCATGTCTGACGGCTCAGGGAGTCAAACGCGCGGGGCAGATAATCCGCTACATTATAGGCAGCGACAATAACGGAAACGAGAGGAGCGGTCTCCCGCAGAACGGCTGCCTCTGTCTGCCCCCGTCTCATCGTTCCATGTTTCCGGACAGTATCGCACTCCACGGTGGTCTCACGTTCCGCAGCCGTCTCTGTCCCGCACACAACAGCCGCGAAACCGCTTTGCGGCACGCGGCAGATCTCGCCCGCCGCGCTGATGCGGATCATATTCTCTGTGAAAATATCCGTCCGCGCCAGATCGCTTCCGTCCGGCATGTGAATCCAGAGCGACGGGGCGATCAGAATCTGCCCCTCCCTGCGACCAAGCCACGCGCCCCACCAGCTGAAGCTGCTGTTCGCGATAATGTGGTGGCGGCAGCGCGCCATCAGCGCCAGATCAAGATACCCGTGGGCCTCGTCCGCCCCCTCCACAAGGGTAAAGAGCGGCGCTACCTCTCTGTCCCCTGTCTCCTGTCCCGAACCCGATATTGGATCTGGATCCGGCACCGCTCGGGACTGCCTCCGCTGCAGCTGCCCGATCCACTCCCCCGCCTTGTCCGGATCATTGGAAAAGACGTAGAAATGGGCCCGTCCGCCGCGCGCGGCGATCTGTTCCTCCATCAGCCGCACCGCCGCGCCGTAATACTGCGGCGTGCAGATCCCTCCGTACGTCTGCGCCTTATCGAGATAATCCCCAAAGCGCAGATGCACCGCCACGGACTCTTCCCCGCGCGCCGCCTCCCGCACCGGAGCGGATTCTCCCGCCGCTGCGCCACATTTCTGCGCATTCCGGCTACTCACGCTATCGTCCGCGCCGCTGATTTTCGCCGCCAGGGCTTCCCGCTCCGGCATCCCTGCAAAGAGATCCGCCGGAAACGCAAACGCCTCCCGCACCTTTCCTTCCGCACCTGCAAAATACCGCTCGGACTGGAAGCAGCCGCAGAAATATCCTTCCGTCTCCCGCAGGAAAGAGGGATCGAAGACAAGGTCGCTGTCGTGTTTCTCCAGAGAGCGGCGACCGCGCACCTTACGCCGCACTTTCGCCGCAAGGCCGCCGTCTGCGTCGGTCAGCCGCACCACCGTCTCCCGGTCGGCGCGGGGATAGTCGATCCCGAACACAGAGAGTCCGATCGGACGCTTCACTCCCGTCTCCTCCTGCCTTTCGTACTCCGTCCAGTCGTCAAAGGCAACGTCCCGTCCAAGGGCGCACAGCTGCAGATACAGCGCATATTGAAACATCTGATTGCCGAGTCCCCCCGACATGCGGATTACAATCAAGCGATTCTCCTCCCCTGCGTCTCCATCCACGCCTGAAACATCAGGATAAACCAGATCTGGATACGCCAGATCCCCCGCTCCGTGAAGTCGTCCCAGATCCGTCGGACGACCTCCGGTTCCAGAATCCCCTGCGCCCGCAGCTTGTCCGGAGCCAGCAGCCCCTGTGCCCACGCGCGCAGCTCCGGCTCCCGCAGCCATTTCTCCACCGGAATAGAGAATCCCTTTTTGGGCCGCTCCATCATCTCCCGCGGCACATAGCGGTAGAGCACATCCCGCAGGACGAGTTTGCCAATGCCGTCTCCCCGCAGGTAATCAACCGGCAGCGTCCACGCAAATTCCACCACATCCTTATCCAGAAGCGGCACCCGCGTCTCAAGGGAGACCGCCATCGCCGTTCTGTCCACCTTGACCAGAATGTCGTCCGGATGGTACATGCTCAGATCCATCAGCATAATGTCGTGATTGACCTCTCCCGTCTCATCCGGCCCCAGCTGCGTGTACGCGTACGGAATCCCGCTGTGCACCCGCGCAATCTGTGCCGTCAGCGGATCCGTCTCATAACTCAGACGATAGATATCCTCCGGATCCCGCGCCGAGAGGAGTTTCCCCTTGATCCGGAAGATATCCTTTCTGACGAGAGGGCTGTGCAGAACGAGGGAGGACGCCGGCCGGCGCAGCGCATAGGGAACTCGCCGCAGTTTATTCCAGATCCGCTCCACCGAGGCGTAGGACGTGTAGCCGCAGAAGAGCTCGTCGCCCGCGTCCCCACTGAGAGAAACCGTCACATGCTCCCGCGTCATTTTGCTGACGAGGTACGTCGGAATCTGCGAACTGTCCGCAAACGGCTCCGCAAACATCTCCGGCAGCAGCGGAATCACCGCCTTGGCGTCCCGCTCCGTGATGTACAGCTCCGTGTGCTCCGTTCCGAGATGGCGGGCAATCTCCTTGGCATAAACCGCCTCGTTGTACTTCGGATCCTCCATGCCGATCGTAAAGCTGCGCACCTTCTGCGCGCTCTCCGCCTGCATCAGAGAGACCACTGTGCTGCTGTCGATCCCCGCGGATAAAAACGCGCCGACCGGCACATCCGCCACCATCTGCTCCCGGATCGAGGCGCGCAGCAGACGCTCCAGCTCGTCCGCCGCCTCCTCTCTGGTTCCGGTAAAAAGGTGGGTTTGTCCGTATTTTGCCGTCTCTTTCATTGACCAGTACGGTCTGATTTCCTGCGTTCCCTTTGCGTAGGGCGCGCGGATTGTCAGAATCGTCCCCGGCGTCAGCTTGTGAATATTCTGATAAATCGTGTACGGAGCGGGGATGTAGCCGTGCGTGAAGTAAATATCCAGCACATCCGTAAAAATAGGATTGGCAAATCCCTCCAGCACCGCGATACTCCCCAGATCGGAAGCAAAGACGAACGAACCGTTCACAAATCCGTAATAGAGAGGCTTCTCCCCGACGCGGTCCCGCAGCAGGGTGATTGTCCGCTCCCTCCTGTCATAGAGCGCGATCGCAAACATGCCCTTGCAGGCACGGATCGTCTCCTCTATCCCATACGCCTCAAAGGATTCGAGCAAAACCTCCGTGTCGGAGGTACCGCGAAAGCCATCCGCCTTTTTCTCCCGCAGGAAGCGGTCCCGAAGCGTTCTGTAATTGTAGATCTCCCCGTTAAACACGCAGACGTACCGCCCGCTGCGGGAGAGCATCGGCTGTGCCCCCGTCTCGGAGAGATCGACAATCGAGAGGCGCTGGTGGCCGAGGCAGACCACGCCGTCCTCCGAGAGCCAGGTCCCGTTCCCGTCCGGCCCCCGGTGCGCCATCCGCGCCTTCATGCGCTCCATATTTTCGCGTGGATTTTTAAAATTACACAAGCCTGCGATTCCGCACATCGTGTTCTCCCTCTGCTCTTCCTCGGTTTTTCTTCGGTTCTTCCTACTCCGCCTTCTCCGCGTAATCTCCCGTCTCGATCCGCTCTTCGATCTTCTCCATCGCGGCCGCGTAATTGTCCTGCCAGAGCGCGTACGCCTCGTCCCACGACTCGTACCGCACATCGCCCCGCCGGTCGGGGAACTCATAGTTCTCCTTCAGGTACCGCTCAAAGAAAGCCGTGACCTTCTGTGCGCCGGAAGCATTCGTGTGGTTGCCGTAATCGTTGAAGTCCCGTCCGGCGTCTATCCCGATTTCCTCATAATAATCATTCAGATTCAGAAATCCGAAGCCCTGTGCCTCCACTTTATCCCCGATGTAATTGAACATCTGCGCCTGTTCTCTGGTGTGCAGATACGGAGAGACGATAAAGAGCGCCTCCTGCCCCTGTTCCTTCAGGTACGCCATCAGCTCGTCCAGATGCTCCTCCTGAATCTCCGGAATCGCCGTCCTCTCCGTCACCTCCGACCAGTCGGAGAGCTCGCAGGGGCCGACCTCGTCCGTGCTCTCATATCCCTTCTGCGCATCCGGCCACGCGTAGAGCGCGGTTCGCAGCTGACTCGGCAGAAAGAGGGTTTTCCAGTTGGAATGATACTTGAAAATATCAAAATAATACGTATAGCGATCTGTGTCGTCCGCCGTCAGATCATCCGTCACCATCGCATTGATCGCCTCGATCCGGTTCCATGAATAGCGAAGATTGTCGGTCACGCCCCGCGTGTACGCCATATTGTTCGTCATATCCGACTCCCGCC
>JAUNGV010000005.1:62440-67305 GCA_030524225.1 Eubacteriales bacterium | reverse complement strand
GGCTTTCGCTTATCCTCTCATCCCGTCTTCCTTACCCTGAAGGCTGAACTGTTACCCCATATGCTTCAATTTGTTTCCAAAATAAAATGACAAGTCCATGCTCCGGTCAAGCAATCCTCCGCTCTTCCCATGCGCAGAACACTTTCCTTTTCCTCAAAGCTTCCGGATCATACGCACATAGAACTCCACGGTTGTGATCAACGTCTCCAGCGGAATCCGCTCATCGTTGCCGTGAATCAGCCCCCTCTCCTCTTTGGAGAGCCGCATCGCCGAGAACCGGTAAACCTTATCCGTAATCTCGCAGTAGTGACGTGAATCACTGCACGCCATCATCAGATACGGAGAGACCAGTGCTCCCTCCCACGTCTCGCCGATCGCCTCGGAGAGTCTCTCCCAGCCCTCTCCGCCTATTACGGAACTGATCGAGGGATTCGAGCCGTTCACGACATGGAACTGAATCCGGTCGTTTTTCACAATGCGCTTCATGCGCTCCACCGCGCTCCCGATCGTATCCCCTTCGAGCAGACGCACATTCATGCCGACCCGGGCCGCGGGCGGCAGAACGTTATAGGCGTCGCTCGCCTGCGCACGGGTAATCGCGTTCGTGGTCCGCACCATCGCATTCAGCTCGCCGCCGCTCTTGCGGCAGATCAGGGCAAACAGCGGCCAGAAACACCAGAGATTTGCCAGAATGATCTTCAGCCCGAAGGAGGATTCCCGTCCCAGCACCTCGAACATCCCCCGCACCGGAGCCGTGAGACGGGCCGGGAACGGGTGATTCTCCAGCGCCACCACCGCCGCGGAGAGCTCTCCGAGAATCGAATGCACCGGCGGAGCCGAGGCGTGCCCTCCGCCGCCCGCAATCGTCATATCGATATTCAGGGATCCTTTCTCCGCCACGCCGACAACCGCGCACTCCTTTTTCACCCCCGGGAAAACGCCGGAAACGACCGCGCCGCCTTCGTCGAGTACGAACGCCGGTTTCACCCCGCGGTCGCGCAGCGCGTGGACGATGTCGGTGCAGCTGCCGCCGTCGATCTCCTCCTCTCCGGAGAAAGAGAGATACAGGTCGTTTTCCGGCACAAAGCCCTCCCCGATCAGCTGCTCCGCCGCCTCCAGAATCGCGCAGAATGTCCCTTTCGTATCGAGGGTTCCCCGTCCCCACAGCACGCCGTCCTCGATCAGCGCGCCAAACGGCGGCCTGCTCCACTTGTCCTCCTGCACCGGCACGACGTCATAGTGCGCCATCAGCACTCCCGGCGCGTCCGAGCGCCTGCCCCGGATCGTAAAGAGCATGCCCGACTTGCCGATCCTCTCATACTGCGCCCGCCCGAACAGCTTCGGAAAGCGTTCCCGCACCAGCGCGCGGCACTTCTCAAACTCCTCCCACTCCACCAGCGAATCGTCCCGGTTGGAGACGGTGCGGCAGCGGATCAGATCCTGCATATCCCGGATAATTTTATCCCTGTCCACCGAGACCGGCGTCTGCGCCGGCACCTGCTGTTCCTGCGGCACAAACCGCGCCGCCCGAATCAGCAGCACAGCGATCCACGCCGCCAGCAAAACCAGAATCACCATCAAAATAAGCATGTTACCTCCTTGTCTGCGGTTTCTGATCGAATATTTCCCGCAAAATAGTAGTGAAATATAAACGGCTTTGTACTATAATATCGCTTTGGCGGCAACCGCCGCATTTCCAGAAAGCAGAAAAGGAGCCTGTTCCTCATGCGTTTCCCTTCCTTAAAACATACCCCTGAACAGAAAACCGACTCCCCGCGCAGCACCGTGTTTCCCCGCTCGAACAGCGCATGGTTCCGTCACGGTCTGCGGGACGGCATTCCAATCGGACTCGGCTATTTTGCCGTTTCCTTCACCCTCGGCATCGCCGCCAGAGAAATCGGCATGAGCGCCGTGCAGGCCTTCCTGATGTCCCTGGGACTTCACGCCTCCGCCGGGGAATTCGCCGCCATCATGCTGATCGCGGCGGGCGCGGGTGTCATCGAACTGATTACAACATCTCTCGTCATTAACCTGCGCTACTTCCTGATGAGCTGCGCGCTCTCCCAGAAACTCTCCCCGAAAACGCCGTTTTACCACCGGTTCCTGCTGCCGCTGTGCATGACCGATGAGATCTTCGGTCTCTCCGTCTCCGTAAACGGCTTCCTGAATCCCTGCTATACCTACGGCATTATGATTGTCGCTGCGCTCGGATGGGAGAGCGGCACCTTCCTCGGCGCGCTCATCGGCAACATCCTGCCTGCCGCCATTTCCAACGCCATGAGCGTTTCGCTCTACGGCATGTTCCTCGCGATCATCATTCCCCCGGCCCGCAGAGACCGCTTCATCGCCCTGCTCGTTGCCGTCTCCATGGCGGCAAGTCTGCTGTGTACAGTGGCCCCTGTCGTCAGGGACATCTCGTCAGGCTTCCGAGTCATTCTCCTGACGCTTGTGATCGCTGGCGCGGCCGCGTTTCTGCGTCCGGTTCAGGAGGATGCAGCTGCCGCCGCGTAAAGAAAACGCTTACATCATCGTTTCCCCGACTTTTCGGAAAAGGAGTAGATTGTCTCGTCGCGAGGATCGCTCCGGAATGGAGAGCAACATGACTTCCAACGTATATTTTTCTCTGCTCGTCATGAGCGCCACTGTCTATCTGATCCGCATGATTCCCTTCGTCTTTCTGACGAAGCCGATCACGAACCGCTACGCGCGCTCCTTCTTTTTCTATGTGCCGTACGTCACGCTCGCCGTCATGACCTTCCCGGCGATTCTGACCGCCACCGACAACTTCTGGTCGGGACTGCTGGCGCTCGTCGTCGCGGGCATTGTCGCCTGGGTAAACGGCGATCTCTTCCTCGTCGCGATCAGCGCCTGCGTCGCGGTATTTCTCTCCGGACTGGTGCTGTAGTAACATAGCCTGTCTCCTGCCGCTGACTGCCGTTTCACTGCGCATCACTGTCCGTCATCATTGCTTCACCGTTCCGTTGCGCTGCTCAACACTGCCTATCATTGCCGCTTCCCTGCCAGCTACTGCCGCGAAGCGGTATTTTTTTACAGCAGTCCTTTCCGGTACAGGATCCGTGAGACGCCGATGGTCAGGAGCGCTCCCACCGGCACGAGAATACCGACGCTCCCCGCCAGAGACGGCACGCACAGAAACAGTGCGATCATGAAAATCAGCGGCGCCATCGCGATCTTCCAGTTGCGGCTGATATAGACCACTGCCAGTCCGCCGAACAGAGCGGGAAGGATCTGATCAAAAGCCGGTTTTAAAACCGGAGAGTCGAGCACCGGCGCAAGAAACGAAAGCAGCAGAACGCCGAGGGCGATCACAGCCGTCGTCACGAGAGAGCTCGTCGCCACAGCGATGGTCGAGATCACCTCACCTTCTTCCGTGTTCGGCTTGACTTCCGCGTTCTCCATCGCGTTGAGTGCCGCAGGCGCTTTGATACTCGTCAGATTTCCCGTCACAAACGCCAGATAGGAGCTCCCCGCTCCCAGCATCGGTCCGTAGGTACAGATCTCAATCACGCCGACCGTCCAGAAAATCGGCGCGACGCCGAGCAGTCCCTTGAGCAGAGCCGATCCCTCCGGCCACACATCGTAATACAGACACGTCGCCAGCGGAGCCGCCACGATCAGTACCAACGCCGTCACCATCCAGATCCGCCCGACCACATGTGTTTTTTCTATATAGGGACTCAGCGTGACGTTCTGTTTGTCCATCTTCTTTTTTTCTTTCATCGCCTCACAATTCCTTTCCCGTCTCTGTGTTACAAAAACTGTCTCCACATCCTGCTTTACTCTGTTCAGGTCTTGCAGAAACTGTCTCCACATCCTGCTTCACTCTGCACAGGTCTTGTGGGAATTGCCACCATACCCCGCTTCGCTCTGTTCAGGCAAGGCAGATTCTCTGCTTTTCTCTGCGCCTTCCCTAGCCGATCAGCGGTGTGATCGCGCAGGCGAACGCCATCGCGCCCAGCATGGAAATCGAGAGCGCGTACGTCTCCAGCCACTTCATCCCGCATTTCTTGATGAGCAGTCCGCAGACCGCCATGAGCAGCGCCGAGAACAGCATCACAAAAATCGGGATAAAGCCCGGCAGCCCTTCCCTGACATCCGCGAACACCATTCCCAGAAACGCGCTGATCATTCCCAGAAAGAGCGATGCCATAAAAATATCGCTCCACTTGTCGTCCTTCGCTTTCATCCGGATCACTCCGGTCTGCAGCTTTTTCAGCAGAAGCGGCGGCAGCGCGATGCTCGGCAGGATTCCGAGTGTCATCACCCAGTAAATCGCCACATAGACCCCCGGATCGCTGACCGTCTCCGACAAAGAGACGCCCAGCGCCTGCGCCGTCGTCGTCGCGGCCGGCAGCTCATAGGTGATCGCCCCGATCACACTCAGCCGCAGCCATGGCAGCGGAATCCCGAGAAACTTCGCCAGTGTGATAACCCCCAGCAGAATCGAGACCGCCGGTGCGATCGTGAAGATCACCGTCGAGAGAATACTGCGGTTTAATTTGGCTCTGTCCATGCCAATCGCCACCCCGTGCCGGTACGAACGCACGAGGAAAAACACGGACTGCCCCGCCACAAATAGCAGAACAATCGCCGTCACCGCATACAAAAAGCCGCTGTTTGGATTAAAATTCATGCTCCCCCTTCCGCCGCAGACGGCTGCGGCCCCTTTCAAGCAGACTCTGTAAATTGTAAATAGTGTAACATCTCCATGAGTTTTTTGCCAGAAAGGACGGTGTTTTGCCAAGAAAAACAGGGCAAGAGCATTTTGTAAAACATCTCATCACTTTTGATTGATATTGTTTGCACTGTTTCTTATAATAAAACTAGAAAACGAAGAAAAGAAG
>JAUNGV010000005.1:17081-62430 GCA_030524225.1 Eubacteriales bacterium | reverse complement strand
CTAATATCATTGTACGGTTCGATTCCGAGCTGAAGCAGTCTGCTGAAACATTGTTTAACGATCTCGGTCTTACTATGTCCGCCGCAATCACAATGTTTCTAAAAAGCGCCATCAACCATGAGGGTATCCCCTTTGAAGTAAAACGGCCATCTCCAAACGCTGAAACCATGGCGGCGCTTGCGGAATTCGATGAAATGAAAAAAAATCCCACTCTGTACAAGCGATACGCTTCTTTTGACAATTTAATGGACGAGGTGCTTTCGGATGCTTAATATTGTCCCGTCTAATCAATTCAAAAGAGATTTAAAGCTCGCCAAAAAACGAGGATACCAACTGGAACGTCTCACTGCAGTTGTAAATATGCTGGCTGCACAGAAACCATTGGCTCCCAAATACCGGGACCATATGCTGACCGGAAATTATCTCGGATTCCGCGAATGCCATATTGAACCGGATTGGCTATTGATCTATCGGATAGACGGTGATGTGCTGGCTCTCTTCCTGTTCCGCACCGGAACCCATGCGAATCTCTTTGCGTGAACAGTATAGTGTGAAAGAAAGCCGAGTTTTCATTACTATTTGTGCCTCCGGCAAAAATGGCGAAATGGGGATTACTATACTATGATAAAATCGCGCCGAACGTATCCCCCTTGACTGATACGTTCGGCGCGATTCTCTTGTGCCCCTGCACGATCTTACATAATTCTGACACACTTCCGTCAGCCGCGTCTTCCCCCTACTTCATCAAATCAAACAAACTGATCTGATTGCTCTCCGGCAGGTCGCCGAGCAGGTGCAGGCTGTCCATCAGATCAATGACAGTCTTGGGCACCTTCGTCCGGTTCCAGAAATCGTCCTTGGAGAGGAACGGGCCGTCCTTGACCGCCTCGACGACGGCGTCCGCCGCCTTCTCTCCGAGACCATCAATGCTGTTGAGCGACGGCATGATCTTGCCGTCGATAATCTTAAAGCTCCTTGAACCCGCCCGCGTAATGTCGATCGGGATGAAGTCAAAGCCGCGCGCGTACATCTCCTGCACAATCTGCATATCGCCGTACGCGTCCTGCTCCTTCTTGGAGAGCGTGTCCTTGCGCCGCATATAGTCGGCCATGATCGCCTCCATATGGCGCTGTCCCTGACACATCAGCTCATACGAAAACGCCGAGGCGCGGATGGAAAAATACGCCGCATAGTACGCCAGCGGGTAATATACCTTGCAGTACGCGATGCGCCACGCCATCATAACGTAGGCCGCCGCGTGCGCCCGCGGGAACATATAGGCGATTTTTTTGCACGAGTCGATGTACCAGTCCGGCACATCATTCTCCCGCATCGCCTCCTCCATCTCCGGCTGCAGGCCCTTACCCTTGCGGACACTCTCCATGATCTTGAACGAAAGCGCCTTCTCCACGCCCTTGCCAATCAGATAGGACATGATATCGTCTCGGGTACAGATCGCGGTGGAAAGCGTCGCTTTCCCCTCCTGAATCAGGGTCTGTGCGTTGCCGAGCCACACATCCGTTCCGTGGGAGAGGCCGGAAATGCGCACGAGCTCGGAGAAGGACGACGGACGCGTATCCTCCAGCATTCCCTGCACGAATTTCGTGCCGAACTCCGGCACCCCCAGCGCCCCGGTCTTGACGCCGCCGATCTGGTCCGGCGTGATGCCCAGCGCCTCCGTGCTCTGGAACAGGCTCATGACCTTGGGATCGTCCAGCGGAATCGTCAGGGGATCCATCCCCGTCAGATCCTGCAGCATACGGATCATCGTCGGATCATCGTGTCCGAGAATGTCGAGCTTCAACAGGTTGTGATCGATCGAGTGGTAGTCAAAATGCGTCGTGATGATGTCCGTCGTCATGTCGTTCGCCGGGTGCTGCACCGGCGTGAACGTATTGATATCCTCCCCCAGCGGCAGCACGACGATGCCGCCCGGATGCTGTCCCGTGCTGCGCCGGATACCCGTGCAGCCCTTTAAGAGCCGCTCGATCTCACAGCGCCGCTTCGGCTCGTCCTTCCGCTCAAAATAATTTTTCACATAGCCGTAGGCTGTCTTATCGGCCACTGTCGCAATGGTTCCCGCCTTAAAGGTCTGCCCCGCTCCGAAAATAACCTCCGCGTACTTATGCGCCTTACTCTGGTACTCTCCGGAGAAGTTCAGATCGATATCCGGCTCCTTGTCTCCCTTGAAGCCGAGGAAGGTCTCGAACGGGATCTCGAAGCCGTCCTTTTTGAGCCACTCCCCGCAGTTCGGGCACTTGCGCGCGGGCATATCGATTCCGCAGCGTCCCCGGTACTTCATCACCTCGGGCGAGTCAAAATCGGTAAAATGGCAGTTCTCGCAGTAGTAATGCGGGCTCAGAGGGTTGACCTCCGTGATTCCCGACATCGTCGCGACAAAGGAAGAGCCGACCGATCCCCGGGAGCCGACGAGGTATCCGTCCTCCACCGACTTCCACACCAGCTTCTGCGCAATGATATACATGACCGAGTAGCCGTTCTTGATAATCGAGTTCAGTTCTCTCTCCAGCCGTTCTTCGACAATTTCCGGCAGCGGATCGCCGTACATCTTATGCGCCTTGGCGTAGCAGATCTCCCGCAGCGTCTCGTCGCTGTTCGGGATCACCGGCGGGCACTTGTCGGGCCGCACCGGAGAGATCGCCTCGATCCTGTCCGCGATTTTCTGCGTATTCGTGATCACGACCTCCTCGCACTTCTTTGCGCCCAGGTACGCGAACTCCTCCATCATCTCGTCCGTCGTGTGCAGAAACAGGGGCGCAGGCTCTTCCGCCCCCATACCGAGCCCGTCCTGAATGATCGTGCGGTAAATCTGGTCCTGCGGATCGAGGAAGTGCACGTCGCAGGTCGCGACCACCGGCTTGTTGAACTGTTCTCCCAGCGCGACGATTTTGCGGTTGAACTCGAGCACATCCTCCTCGGACTGCACTTCCGGATAACGGTCCGATTCCACCATGAACATATTGTTGCCCCGGGGCTGGATTTCCAGATAATCGTAGAAATTCACGATTCCCGCGATCTGTTCATCCGGTTTGCCCTCAAGCAAAGCCTGGAAGAGCTCCCCCGCCATACACGCGCTCCCGACGATAATCCCCTCGCGCCGCTTCATCAGCAGACTCTTCGGAATTCTGGGACGCTTCTGAAAATACGTCAGATGCGACTGGCTGATCATCGTATAGAGATTCACCCGCCCCGTATTGTTCTGAGCCAGCAGAATACAGTGATATGTCTTGAGCCTGCGGATCACATCGGGATTGCTGTCCTCGAGGGCGTTCATCTGTCCGAAGGTCTCCGCCCCCCGGTCGCTCAGCTTCGGCAGGAATTTCTGGAAAATCCCCGCCGTCGCCTCCGCATCATCCACAGCGCGGTGGTGATTCTCAAGGGAAACGCCAAGGAGCTTGGCCACCGCATCCAGCGTGTACCGCGCATGTCCCGGCAGGAGCACTCTGGCCATGCCGACCGTATCCACCGTCGTAAAATCGCAGGGCAGCTCCAGCCGCCTGCAGTTCTCCTTCACGAAGCTGATGTCAAAGCCCACGTTGTGTCCGACGAGCACACATCCTTCGGAAAACGCGAGAAACCGCGGCATCACCTCTTCAATCGGATCGGCGCCGATCACCATACTGTCGCTGATGCTGGTGAGCCGCTCGATCTCATACGGAATCGGGATCTTCGGATTCACGAACTCGGAGAAGCGATCCACGATCTCCCCGTTTACGATCTTGACCGCGCCGAACTCGATAATTCTGTTTTTCACCGGAGAGAGTCCCGTCGTCTCGAGATCGAACACGACGTAAGGCCTGCTGTCCAGCCTATCGTCCGGCGTCTCCTGCGATCCGTAAACCGCGATCTGCTTCAGATCGTCCACGATATACGCCTCGACGCCGTAGATCACCTTGAAGAATTTCTGGGGATCCACCGGCTCCAGTCCCGCTTCCTTGCGCCTCTTGTTCTCCGCCTTCAGCAGATCCTCCCGCACATGGTTCGCGTCCGGAAACGCCTGCACATTGCCGTGATCCGTGATCGCAATGGCCGGCATTCCCCACTCGTACGCCCGCTTCACAATATCCTTGCACTCCGAGACGCCGTCCATGTCGCTCATCTTCGTGTGGCAGTGAAGCTCCACGCGCTTGTTGACGTAATGATCCTTTCTCGTCTCGATGAACGGGGGAATCTTCATGATTCCGACGATCGAGCCGATCACAACCTCCTTGTCAAAGCTGTCCATCTGCGACATCCCCTTGACCTTGACGAACGCCCCCGCCTTCAGATTCGAGAGCAGCTCGTCCACAAACTCCGTCGCGATAAAGAGCTTGCCATAGATCGAGTCCTCAAAATCCGTGATGGAAAACTTGACAATCGTCTTTTCATTCTTGATGTCGCGCCGGTCCGTCGCCATAATCCGGCCGCGGATCGTCACCTCGCCGATCTCCCCCACAATGTCGGAGATGGAAATCGAATCGTCGTCAAAATCCCGTCCGTAGATGACGTCCGGATCGTCGGAGCGCTTGTAGCCCCGGAAGCCGCCTTTGCCGCCGTATCCGCCGCTGCGTCCGCGTCCCCGTCCCGCGCCGGAACCTCCTCTGCCGCCAGAGCCATAGCCGCCGCGGCTGCCTGACGCGCCGCGCCCTTCATTTCCCGCGTTTCCTGCCGCCGCTCCGACTGCTCCCGCAGTGCCACGACCTGCATTCCCCGTGTACGCTCCGGCTGCCTGCGCAGCATCGCTCCCCGCGTTTCCTGCCGCCGCTCCGGCTGTTCCCGCAGCACCGCGGCCCGCATTCCCCGCGACCGCTCCGGTTGCTCCCGCCGCGCCGTATCCCGCTCCGTCATACCCTGCCGCAGGGTCGTCCCATGGCATCGGCTCCGCGCCTGCGCTCTGTGCCATCGCCGCGTAATAGTCGTCAGTCGCCGCATCAGATCCGGCATGGCCGCCCGCACGATTTCCCTGTGCCATGGCATCCGGCACCGGATATCCGCTTTGTCCGACAGTTCCGGCATAGGCCGGACGGGCATCCCCCGCATATCTGTCAGCGCCATCTGCCACCGCGTCCGCATAACCGCCTGCCGCAGCGTACGCACCCGCTCCCGCGCTCTCCGCCGCATGAGACGCGCCGTATCCATCGTCCGAAACCGGAATCCATTCCCGTTTCATCCGCCTTCTCTCACGCTTGCGCTTCTCATACTCAACCGTGATCGTAGCCGCAATACCGCACCGCTCGCGAAAAATCCTGTTCAGCGTCGTCTCCAGACTCTCTCCTTTGTCGCGGCTGACGCACGAGTCCTCAATCGTCACCGTCACCGCGTCCCCGTCCGCATACGCAATCGAAGCCTCCCGGAAGAGTTTCCCGATCACCGGTGAAAAATGGGTAAACTCCTCCGAGAGGCTCTCAAAATATTCTTTCATCAGCGATTTGGAATCGTACTGCGCAGAGAGCGTATAGTGTTCGTCAATATAGACCTCCGCGCCGCCCGCCACAGAGGCCGCTCCGCCGGGGACGCCGCCGCGCCTGCCCGATCCCCCGACCGGGCAGCTCCCGAACACCTGCGCCGCCAGCTCCTCTTCCATCCGGAAGATTCGTCCCTTGTGGATCAGGTGTCCGGAGCGCAGGCAGATCTTATACCTCGTGTGCGCGGAATTCGTCGCCAGCCGCTCCACCTGCGTCTCCTCAAAGGCCGTTCGCAGATCGCCCTGCACTTTTAACGTAGGAAATACTTCAAAAAAAGGTTTTGCCATAATGTCCCGTCTGTCTCTTCCCGCTTCTATCACTGCGATACTTTCTATACCGCTATGCCCAGTGATCCAGTTCTTCTTTCAGCGCATCGAGAAGTTCGTCCTCTTTCACCTTTTTGACGACCTCTCCGTGTTTGATCAGAAGTCCTTCTCCGACGCCGCCCGCGACGCCGATATCCGCCTCTTTCGCTTCGCCGGGTCCGTTGACCGCACAGCCCATGACCGCCACGGTGATGTCGAGCGGGTATCCCTGCACCAGAGTTTCCACCCGGTTCGCCAGACCGATCAGGTCAATTTTCGTCCTCCCGCAGGTCGGACAGGAGACAACTTCCACGCCGCCCTTCCGCAGTCCGAGCGTGCGCAGGATGAGTTTCGCCGCCTTGATCTCCTCGAGAGGATCCCCTGTCAGAGAGACGCGGATCGTATCCCCGATTCCCTCATAGAGAATGACGCCCAGACCGACAGAGGATTTGATACTGCCGCTCATCACCGTCCCCGCCTCCGTAATACCGACATGCAGAGGATAGTCCGTCTTCTCCGCCAGAATCTCGTGCGCCCGGATACAGTTCATGACATTCGAGGATTTGATGCTGATGACCATGCGGTCGTATCCGCAGGCCTCGATCATTCCCACCTTATCGAGCGCGCTCTCCACGAGCCCCTCCGGCGTCACGCCGTGGTATTTCTCAACCAGCTCCTTCTCGAGGGATCCGCTGTTGACGCCGACGCGGATCGGAATGCCTCGCTCCTTCGCCGCCGAAACGACAGCCGCGATCTTCTCCGGACCTCCGATATTTCCGGGATTGATCCGGATTTTATCCGCGCCGTTCTCAATCGCCGCAATCGCCATTTTGTAATCAAAATGAATGTCCGCAACGAGCGGAATATGAATCTGTTTCTTGATCTCGGCAAGCGCCTTCGCCGCCTTCTCATTCGGCACCGTACAGCGGATAATCTCGCATCCGGCCTGCTCGAGCGCGAGGATCTGCGCCACCGTGCGCCCGACATCCTCCGTCGGCGTATTCGTCATGGACTGGATCAGCACGGGATTCCCCCCGCCGATCCTGCGGTTGCCGATCTGAATCACCTTCGTGTGGTCTCGCTTCGTCATATACTCCTTCTCCTGTCTGCGGCCTCTGCGCCGTCCCCGATACAAAGAGCCTGCCGCCGGAAACGGAGGCAGGCGTCGCAATATACGTTTGTTCCAGTGTAGCACATTTCCGGAAAAAAGTCTCTGCTCAGTTGAGCTGACTTATGTAGTCAATATAGTTTCTATTGAAAGAACACATTATTTAAAAAAGCTGTCGCTAATCAAGCATTTGATTCTTTCAGGAATCTTATCCTTATCATTCACCAGCATCACATCATATTTCATTTTACTGGCATCTCTTTCAAATATAAAATCAACAACCTCTCCACCGGCACTTTTTTCCACAGAAGAATCTTCCACACGCAGGGACATTGGCAGGAAATATTCATTTACCCTATTCCCATAAAAGTCCGTATTTTCTGTCAGTCCTAGGGTAAATTCTAGATTCGTAACACTTATTTTATAAATAATTGTTACTGTCTGCATATTTTTGAGAATGCATACCACACGATCAGTCAGTTCAGGCAGACGTTTCAGGCAAGGTAATTTTCTTTTTGCATTCGCATAGGAATGTCTCGCGCTAAAGTAAAACTGAGCAGTTGTAAGCAAGCCTCTCTTTGCATTCCTGTAAAAATCCTTAGGTGATAATTTCGTCTCCACTCCCGTCAGATGAAGAAAATGATCTATCGGAAAAGCCACTTCAAAAAATTCATCTCCATACACAAACAGAAAAGTTTTGCCTGCCAGTCTTCGGCTATATACGCCTGCAGACTCTATAATTTCCTGTCTGATTGTGTTTTTCTTTTCTGTTTTTGTTGCCATTCTGCCTCCATATATACAAAGAGGGGAGTGTGAAGACCACACTCCCCTGAGAATCATGATACAAGAGTTTTCTGCTGGTTGTCAGCCTCGGTATCCAGTAAAGATACCCACAACGGCGTGGAAATCATTAAGTCCTCCACGTGGACTACAGCTTTTTCCAAACTGCCAGGCTCGATGCCCAGTAAGACATCTAACGCGATGGAAATTTAACCTGCTCCACCTGCAGCCCAACTTTTAACGATGCTCTTACATCGGGAACATTGCTGTTCCTGCTTTCATTATATTCTCTCCAGTTAAAAAAGCAATCAAAATCTTCACGGCTTTCGCCGTATACCGAGCCATCTATAACTCTCACTACCCCGCAGTGCACGCTCGAAAACGCTTCGCATTTTCTCGCTTCACGGCTTTCGCCGTATGCAGAGACAGAAAAACAGAAGGCAGTCCGGAAGAGTGAACTCTTCCGGACTGCCTTCTGCTTTTCTGTCTCTGCGCACTGCTCAATGCTACCTGAAATATTTTGATATATCATTAAACAATACAAATATCATCAGCGCGAACAGCGCTATGATTCCTGCCAGGTGGACCATGCCTTCTTTGTCCGGGGGGATGGGTTTGCCTCGGATGGCTTCTATGAGCAGGAAGACCAGTCTGCCGCCGTCCAGTGCGGGGAGGGGCAGGAGGTTGACGATGCCCAGATTGATCGAGAGCAGGGTCGCGATATTCAGGAAGGAGAGCAGAACCGTCTCGATTCCGTACTGCTTGGCCTGATCGTATGTGTCGTCCACAATTTTGACGACGCCGACCGGTCCTGAGAGGTCATCTTTGGAGAAATGTCCTGTGAAAATCGTGCCGAGCGACTTGACCGTCGCCTTCACCCAGTACTCCGCCTCATAGAAGCCGTACTGGAATACCTGAAGGGCATTGCACTTCAAATACTCGCCCGATCCCAGCAGACCGATATAATATCTTCCGCTGGCCTCATCGTACTTCGGCGTCACCGTCACCGTACTTTTTTCTCCGCTGCGCTCATAGGTGATCGTGAGCGGCTCACCGTAATTCATCGCTGAGATCAGGCTGACTTCCCGGTACAGATGGATACTTTCCCCGTTGATCCGTGTGATCGTATCGCCCGCCTGCAGTCCCGCCTCCTGTGCTGCGGAATCCGGCATGATCTGCTGCACCACCGGCAGATCCGTCCCCGCAAACGCCACGATAATCACTGCGAAGAGAAAGCCCAGAATAAAATTGGCAAACGGCCCCGCGAACACGGTCGCAATCCTTCCCCAGACCGGCGCGTTGGGGAAAGCGTGCTCATCCAGATCTCCCTTCTCCTGCTCCAGTCCGTTCATCCCGTCAAAGAGACACGCTCCGCCGATCGGCAGCGCCTTGATACAGAATTCCGTTTCGCCCCGCTGCCAGTGAAACAGCGTCGGTCCCATTCCGATGTCGAACTCCGTCACCCGGATACCGTTGCGCCTTGCAATTGCATAATGTCCGAATTCGTGGGAGATCACGATCACACTGAAAATAACGAGAAACGCAATAATACTAACTAACATAAAAAGCCTCGTCCTTTCCTTTCGTTCTCCCCCACTCCATTACTTTTGTGCCAGCCTCCGTCAGCTCTGACCGCCGCATCTTACCGCTTCCCGGGCCTCCCGCTCTGTCTCCAGAATCTGCTCCAGCGTCGGCTCCGCGATCACACGGTGCGCTTCCATCGCGCCCTCTATCTTATCATAAATATCGAGGAAATGGATCTGATCCTTCCGGAACAGCGCCACCGCCTCCTCATTCGCCGCATTGAACACCGTCGGCATACTGCCGCCCTCCCGCGCCGCCCGGTACGCCAGCGCCAGTCCCCGGAAGGTTTCGGTATCCGGCTTCTCAAAGAGAATCTGACCGATAGAAAACAGATCCAGCTTCGGAATCTCCAGCGGCCGTCTGTCCGGATAGAAAAAGGCGTACTGAATCGGAAGCCTCATATCCGGCGCAGCCAGATGCGCCATCACCGAGCCGTCCACATATTCCACCATGGAATGCACGAGACTCTGGGGCTGCACCACGACCTGAATCTGAGAGACATCGACGCCAAAGAGCCACTTGGCCTCCATGACCTCCAGTCCCTTGTTGACGAGACTGGCCGAGTCAATCGTAACCTTCGCTCCCATATCCCAGTTCGGATTCTTTAAGGCGTCTCTGGCCGTCATCCCCACCAGCTGCTCCCGCTTTTTGCCGCGGAACGTTCCTCCGGAACAGGTCAGCAGGATCCTGCTGACGCGTTTTTGTGGCTCTCCGTTCATACACTGGAAAATCGCGCTGTGCTCGCTGTCCACCGGCAGAATCGGCACACCCTTCTGTGCCGCCGCAGGCATGATCAGATGCCCCGCCGTCACGAGCGTCTCCTTGTTCGCGAGAGCAATCGTCTTGCCGGAAGCAATGGCCGCCAGTGTCGGACGGATACCGATCATTCCGACCACCGCGTTCAGGAGAATCACATCGCCCTGGGTCCGTTCACCCGCCTCTTCCTGCTCTTCTCCCGCTTTCATCTGCGCCAGCTCGAGGAGGCCCTCCATTCCGCAGACGACCTTGACCGGCAGATCCGCCACGCGTATCCGCAGATCCCGCGCCGCCGCCTCGTCCCAGAGACAGGCCATGCGGGGGTGAAACTCCCGGATCTGCTCCTCCAGCATGACGGCGTTGCTGCCCGCCGCCAGTCCCAGCACAGAGAGATCTTCCCGGTATGTCCGCACAACGTCGAGGGCCTGTGTTCCGATCGAGCCGGTCGAGCCAAGTATAATCAGATTTTTCATCATTTTATTTTACCCTATCACATGCTGCAGAAACAGCACCGCCAGAAAATAGATGATCGGCGCAGTAAAAATAACGCTGTCAAAGCGATCCATGATTCCGCCGTGCCCCGGAATACAGGTTCCGTAATCCTTGATCTGATGGTTTCTCTTGATCGCGGATGCCGCCAGATCACCGATCTGGCTGATAATGCTCCCGCAGATTCCAATGATCAGGAACTGCAGCTGCAGGTGCTCCTCCGGATACTGATATTCCAGCACAAAAGCAGCGCCCAGACACAGCAGCGCCGATCCGATCACCCCGCCGATCGAACCCTCGATCGTCTTTTTCGGGCTCAGAACCGGAACCAGCTTATGTTTTCCAAAGAGCATTCCCGACGCATACGCGCAGGTGTCGCAGATCCATGAGCAGAAAAAGATCAGCGCATAGATGTACAGGCCGTACGGCAGAAGTCTTGCGCGGTAGATACACGAGATCATGACCGGCGCGTAAATAAAGCAGAACGCCGCCGCCATCACCTGATCGGCATGATACTTCGGAAACGTAAAGACATAAATCGCCATCAGCACCAACACCAGCGCGATCACCACAACCAGTGTAAAGAGATTGGCACTGATCACGCGGCCCCCGAACGCCAGTCCGAAATAATAAATCACCGTCGCGGCAAATCCCGCCACTTCCAGTGCATTCGTCCGCTCTCCCTCTCCGTGTACCTTGCAGGCCCGCACGAGTTCATAGTACCCGATCAGCGCGCACCCGCAGAGCACGAGAGCGATCGTCAGTCCGCCGACCAGTCCCAGAGCGATCGCCAGAACAGCGATCACGACACCGCTGATTATTCTCTGCTTCATCCCTTCAGACCTCCGTACCGGCGCTCTCTGCGGTTATAGGCGTCAATTGCCCGCTCCAGCTCCTCTTTCGTGAAATCCGGCCACGCGGCCTGTGTGAAATACAGCTCCGTGTACGCCCCCTGCCAGAGCAGGAAATTGGAGATCCGCTCCTCTCCGCAGGTCCGGATCAGCAGATCCGGATCCGGAAGCCCCGCCGTATCGATCGACGCGGCGATCATCTGTTCCGTGATTTCCTCCGGCCGCAGCTCTCCCGCCGCGATCCTCTCGCCGAGTGCACGCACGCCGCGCACGATCTCGTCGCGCCCGCCGTAGTTGATCGCGATCTGGAAATGAATGCCGGTGTTCTCCTTTGTGGCCTCCTCCAGTCCCGCAATCGCTCTCTGCAGGTCTTCATCGAGACGCGATTTGTCTCCAATCACCCGGATGCAGACATTGTTTTTAGCGCACTTTGCCAGACTCGTTTTCATATACGTGCGAAGCAGATTCATCAGCGCCTTCACCTCGGGATCCGGCCTGCTCCAGTTCTCCGTGGAAAAAGCGTAGACTGTCAGATAACGGATTCCCATATGATCCGCATCCTCCAGAATCCGCTCCACTACACGCGCTCCCTGCGCATGCCCCATATTGCGGGGCAGCCCCTTCGCCTTGGCCCATCGCCCGTTGCCGTCCATGATAATCGCCACATGCTGTGGAATCACTCTATCTGTTTCCATACCAATGCCTTTCGCCCGCCCCAGACATACCGCTCCCGCAAAGGAAACGGTGCGTCCGGGATGTCTTCCTAATTTATACTGATACCTTCTACTTATACCGTCATGATTTCCTTCGTCTTTGCCTCGATGACGGAATCGATCTCCTTGCCGTACTTGTCGGTCAGCTTCTGCAGCTCATCGGTCATATCCGCAACCGCATCCTCGGAGAGATCATCAGTCTTCTGCATCTTCTTAAACGCATCGTTGCCGTCGCGGCGGATATTGCGGATCGCCACCTTGGCCTCCTCGCCTTTCTTGCGAACCTCCTTGGAGAGCTCTTTACGTCTGTCCTCGGTCAGTTCCGGGAACACGAGACGGATCGTCGTGCCGTCGTTCGTCGGAGTGATTCCGATATCAGAAGCCAGAATCGCCTTTTCCAGTTCCTTCATCAGCGACTTGTCCCAGGGCGCGATCTGAATGATGCGCGCCTCCGGCACGGACACATTCGCCACCTGCTGCACCGGCGTCGGGGATCCGTAGTAATTCACCCGCAGCTTGTCAAGCACATGAGGGTTCGCACGCCCCGCGCGGATTCCCTGCAGATCGCTCTGCAGATAGTCCAGAGCCTTCTTCATCTTCTCATCATATCCTTTTACTTTCTCGTTCATCGTATTCTCCTTTGTTCTCCGTTCCTGAGAGTTCTGTGTGATCTATGATACCGTGATGGTTGTTCCGTTAAACTCGCCGCTGGCTGCTTTGACAATACTGTCCTCTTCCTGCAGCGCAAAGACGCGCATCGGCATTCTGTTCTCTTTGGCCAGAATGGAAGCCGTCATATCCACCGCCTGCAGATTCTGGCTGATGACGTCGTCGATCGGCAGCAGATTATACCGCTTCGCATCCGGATTCTTCGCCGGATCGCTGTCGTACACACCATCGATATTCTTGGCCAGCAGAATCACGTCCGCCTCCACCTCGACAGCCCGCAGCACCACGCCGGTGTCCGTGGAGAAATACGGATGTCCCGTGCCGCCCGCAAAAAAGACCACCATGCCTCTGGAAAAATATTTATTCGCCCGATCCTTGGAAAACAGCTTCGTAAAGGAACCGCACTCAAACGGCGTGAGCACGCTCGTTTTCATCCCCTCGCCCCGGAAAATCTCCGAGACATAGATGCAGTTCATTACCGTCGCCAGCATACCGATCTGATCCGCTTTGACCCGGTCGATCTCATTGCCGGTACGTCCTCTCCAGAAGTTGCCGCCTCCGGTCACAACGCCGACCTCATGGCCGTCGTCCACCAGACGCTTGACCTGACCCGCGACGCGGCGAACCGTCGCCTCGTCAAATCCCATTTTCTTGTCGCCGGCGAGCGCCTCGCCGCTCAATTTCAGAATGATCCTGCTCATTCCTGCCCTCCATGTCAAACTGTATTTTGTCAGTTTTGTCTGATCCCGTTCATTTTACCATACTTACTCTGAATATGAAAATGCAAATTCGTCGCAGTTCCACGGCATGCACAGGAATCCTCACTTGCAAAGTGAATCTTACAAATTTTCCTGGTTCATTTTGATTCCAGCAGGGTTCCAGCAGTCAGCGGCCGGAAATTTCCGCCCTTGTCAGCTTGCGGCCGCAGTGCTATACTATATCAGTTTGATTTTTCACGGTTTTTCCTATATAAATAGGTAGAAGCGGTAAAGCCATCCTGCGCCCGCCCCTGTGCGGCGCTTCCGGAAGAACACCAACGCTTTATGGAGGTTTATTGGTATGATACAGACAAGAGAGGATATCAGAAACGTCGCTATTATCGCCCACGTTGACCACGGCAAGACGACACTCGTGGACGGACTGCTGCGCCAGAGCGGCGTGTTCCGCGCCAATCAGGAAATGGTCGACCGCGTGATGGATTCCAACGCAATCGAGCGGGAGCGCGGCATCACCATTATGAGCAAGAACACCGCCGTCGTCTATAAGGGCGTCAAGATCAATATCATCGACACCCCCGGACACGCCGATTTCGGCGGTGAGGTCGAGCGCGTCCTGAAAATGGTCAACGGTGTCATTCTCGTAGTGGACGCTTTCGAGGGCCCGATGCCCCAGACCAAATTCGTGCTGCGCAAGGCCATGGAGCTCGATCTCCCCGTGATCGTCTGCATCAACAAAATCGACCGGCCCGGCGCGCGCCCGACGCAGGTCATCGACGAGGTTCTGGAGCTCCTGATGGATCTGGGCGCCTCCGACGAGCAGCTCGACTGCCCCTTCGTCTTTGCCTCCGCAAAATCCGGTATCGCCACCCTCGATCTGGGCAGCCCGGGCGTCAGCATGAAGCCTCTCTTTGAGACGATTGTCGACTATATCCCCGCCCCGACCGGTGATCCCGACGCAGGCACACAGATTCTGATCAGCACCATCGACTACAATGAATATGTCGGCCGAATCGGCGTCGGCAAGGTGGACAACGGCTCCGTCCGCGTGAATCAGGAGGTTGTCATCGTCAACCACCATGATCCGGACAAGAAGAAAAAGGTCAAGGTCAGCAAGCTCTACGAATACGAAGGTCTGAACAAGGCCGAAGTGCAGGAGGCAAGGATCGGCTCGATCGTCGCTATTTCCGGTATTGAGGATATCCACATCGGAGACACCCTCTGCTCCCCGGAGAATCCGGTCGCGATTCCGTTCCAGAAGATCTCCGAGCCGACCATCGCAATGACCTTCAACGTCAACGATTCTCCGCTCGCGGGCCGTGAGGGCAAGTATGTGACGAGCCGCCATCTGCGCGACCGTCTCTACCGGGAGCTCAACACCGACGTCTCCCTGCGCGTCGAGGACACCGACACCACCGAGTCCTTCCGCGTCTCCGGCCGCGGCGAGCTCCATCTCTCCGTCCTGATCGAGACCATGCGCCGGGAGGGCTATGAGTTCTCTGTCAGCAAAGCGGAGGTGCTCTATCACAAGGACGAGAACGGCAAACTCCTCGAGCCCATGGAGCTCTGCTACATCGACGTCCCGGAGGAGTTCTCCGGCAGCGTCATCCAGAAGCTCGGCGAGCGCAAGGGTGAGCTTCTCAACATGGGACTCGCCAACGGCGGCTACACCCGCCTTGAATTCAATATTCCCTCCCGCGGCCTGATCGGCTACCGGGGTGATTTCATGACCGATACGAAGGGCAACGGCATCATGAACACGATTTTCAACGGCTACGCTCCGTACAAGGGAGAGATCAGCTACCGCAAACAGGGCTCGATCATCGCCTTTGAGGCCGGCACAGCGGTCACCTACGGACTGTTCAACGCACAGGAGCGCGGCACGCTCTTCATCGGTGCCGGCGCGGAGGTCTACTCCGGCATGATCATCGGACAGTCCGGCAAGAGTGAGGACGTCGAAGTCAATGTCTGCAAGACAAAGCACCTCACCAACACCCGCTCCTCCAGCGCAGATGAAGCGCTGCGCCTGACACCGCCGAGAATCCTGAGTCTCGAGCAGGCGATCGAGTTCATCGACACCGACGAGCTGCTGGAGATCACCCCCAAAACCCTGCGCATCCGCAAGAAGATCCTCGATCCGAGACTGCGCAAGAGAGCCGGCTTCTCCGCGGCAGCCAAAGCGCAGAACTTATAAAACGTCTACAATCCCAAATAAAAAACTTCCGGCTTTCTCTATACAGAGTATAAAGCCGGAAGTTTTTTTAATCCTCACAAATGCAGCACCGCCGTTGCGATCTCGAAATAAACGAGCAGGGAGAGCGCGTCCACAATCGTCGTGATCAGCGGGCTCGCCATCACCGCCGGGTCAAATCCGATCCGCTCCGCCAGCATCGGCAGGGTACAGCCCACCACCTTGGCGCAGCAGACGACGAGCACCAGCGTCAGGCAGATGATCAGCGCGAAAGGAATCGCGAGCCGGTCGATCACCAGCAGCTTGACAAAATTGGCGGCGGAAAGCGTCACGCCGCAGATCACCGCCACCCTCGCCTCTTTCCAGAATACGCGGAAGAGGTTCTTGAATTCGATTTCATTCAGGGAGAGTCCGCGGATGATCGAGACAGCTGACTGCGAGCCCGCATTTCCGCCGGTGTCCATCAGCATCGGGATATAGGCGGTCAGTACGACATAGGAGGCCAGCGCCTCCTCGTAATGCGTGATAATCGCTCCGGTAAAGGTCGCGGAAATCATGAGCAGCAGGAGCCACGGCATTCTCTTTTTGTACGTCTCCCAGATACTCACCTTGAAATACGGCTTGTCCGTCGGAATGATCGCGGCCATCTTCTCAATGTCCTCGGTCGCCTCTTCCTGCATGATATCGACCACATCATCGATCGTAATAATACCAACGAGACGGTTCTCGTTATCCACGACAGGCATCGCGGTGAAGTCGTATTTCTGGAACATCAGCGCCGCCTCTTCCTGGTCGGTCAGCGTGTTGATACTGATGACATTCTCGTTCATGATCTCGCCGATCACTGCCTGCGGATCCATGATAATCAGATAGCGCAGCGCCACCGTGCCCACCAGAACGCGCTGACTGTCCAGCACATAGCAGATATTGACCGTCTCGGAATCCAGACCGATCTTGCGGATGCGCTCGATCGCGTCCGCCACCGTCATATTCTCCTTCAGATCGACGAACTCGACCGTCATGATGCTGCCCGCGGAGTCCTCCGGATAGCGCAGCAGATGATTGATGTCGGCCCGTGTCTCCGGGCTGGCGTTCGCCAGAATCCGTTTGACGACGTTCGCCGGCATCTCCTCAAGCAGATCCGTCGCATCGTCGGCCATCAGATTGTCGATAATCGTGGAGGCCTCCTTGTCGGACATCGACGAGATGATATACTGCTGATCGTCGAGCTCCAGCTGGGCAAATACGTCCGCCGCCATGCTCTTGGGCAGAATGCGGAACATCTTCAGGGAATCCTCATCCTCCATCTCGTCCATATACGACGCGATATCCGCCGTGTTCATCTCTGCGGCGTTCTGACGAAGCTTCGTGTACTGCTTGGTGTCGAGAAGTTCTCTTAAAAACTCCAGTTCCTTCTTTTCATCTTCCATAGCAATTCTCCTTCCGAATCTGTGGTTTTTATGTGTCTTCGTCGTGGAAGAGGATTCTCGCCGCTGCACGTCTGCGATTGCTTCTTCATAAAAACCACCCCCTTTCTCCGGAAAGAAAAACGTATCTCAGTTTCCTGCATCCTCCGCGGCAGGCGCTTCGGACTGTGCTGACTCATTACAGAAACATTTCCATTTTGAGAACCGCTGTTATTCTATGCTCTGCTCAACTCTTTGTCAATTGAGAGTTCCCGTGAATGTCACAAAAAGGTAACAGTTCAGTCCGCGCCATTCGCAAAGCCGCGCGCCGCACTCTTCGCCGCTTCGCGGCTGCCTTTGCTCATGATCGGGCGCTCCCTCAGCCGAAAGCAGCAGACCAAAATTCGTGCGGGCACGATTTTGTCCTGTTGCTCCCGGCTGGCTGAGCTGTTACACAAAAAGGGCAGTCGGAAAACTGAACGATTCTGATTCAGTTCCCCAAACTGCCCTTTCCTCCTGCCTCATTTTGCAGGTATCTTCATTCAATTCCGGCAGTACCGCACTGCCTCTGAATTTCGCAATTTACGCGATCTTGCTCTTTGCCAGCTCTGCGAGCGCTGCAAATCCTGCCGCATCATTCACTGCCAGCTCCGCCAGCATTTTGCGGTTGATGTTCACGTCAGCCAGCTTTAAGCCATGCATCATCTGGCTGTAGGAAATTCCGTTCAGTCTCGCCGCCGCATTGATACGGGTGATCCACAGAGAACGCATATCTCTCTTTCTCTGCTTTCTGCCTGCAAATGCAGACGTAAGCGCTCTCATGACAGACTGCTTTGCAATTCTGTACTGTTTCGATCTCGCTCCTCTGTAACCCTTCGCGAGCTTTAAGACTCTGTTATGCTTCTTCTTGGCATTCAAACCGCCTTTAATTCTTGCCATTTCTTAATATCCTCCATTCCATCTGTTCATCGCCGGCGTGTCCCTGCGGACGCACGCCTCCCGAAGAGTCCCGGCACAAATCGGATTTACTCTCTTTTCGCCCTCTCCCCGGTGTCATACGGTCTCACCTTTGCAGCCGGTATGCTTACGAATAAGGCAGAATCCTCTTCATCGTCTTTACATTCGTCGCATCGACAACAGTGGGCTGTCTCAGGCCTCTCTTCCTCTTGGTGGACTTCTTCGTTAAGATATGGCGCTTGTTGGCCTTGAATCTCACTAATTTGCCATTTCCGGTCACCTTAAAACGCTTCGCGGCCGATCTGTTTGTCTTCATACTGGGCATTGCTTTTTCCTCCTATCATTTCTGTAACTTTTCTAACTGATCTTCCAAAACTAATTACGTTTTTCAGCTAAAAACATTGTCATGCTTCTGCCTTCCACCTTGGGCTGCTTGTCCACTACCGCCACATCGGTCAGGGCATTCGCAAAGTCCGTCAGGATATGGACGCTCGCGCCCATATGCGCCATCTCACGTCCGCGGAACCGCAGCGTGATCTTGACTCTGTCTCCGCGCTCCAGGAATTTTCTGGCTGCATTGACTTTCGTGTTCAGGTCGTTCGTATCGATGTTGGGAGACAGTCTGATCTCCTTGATCTCTACGGTTTTCTGCTTTCTCTTGGCCTCTTTGTCCTTACGGGTCTGCTCGTACTTGAACTTCCCGTAGTCCAGAATCTTGCACACAGGGGGCTTCGCTCCGGGCGAAACCTTGACCAGATCGAGTCCGGCCTCTTCCGCCAGCTTCCGCGCCTCAAAGGAAGACATCACGCCGAGCTGCTCGCCGCTCTCTCCAATGACACGCACCTCTCTGTCCCGAATCTGCTCATTGATGAATAAATCGTTGTTATTAATCTCCGTACCCTCCGCATAAGAAATAAAAAAAGTGGACACGCAAAGTATCCACTGTTATAATCTTCTGAACGGTTTCCTGACAGCCCGATCGCTTCTCTTCTTTTACAGAGAAATAAATCACCCTTGAATCCTGAATACTGACCGGAATCAAAATTCCGAACCTCACTTCCATGGGTGCATCGGTTCTGTCAAACCAATTCAATCAGATATGAACACTGCGCGGCGATACCGGCAGGTGAGAGTGGCACTCTGCTTGATTGTCTGCGAGGCGCCAAGAGCACAAACTCCTGTCAACTCGTGCTTTGTTAGTCTACCACGAAGAGAGGAGTGTGTCAATCATTTTTTGGCAGTTTTTGCCGTCCTCACACGTATTTCTCCACCGCCACATTGCACTTCCCCTTCTTCGTCACATAGGTCGTGCCGAGATACTTCATCTTGCCGTATCCCCGGATGGAAATCCGATCCCCCGCCGCAGGCTGATGTGTGGGATTCTCCACCACCCGGCCGTTGACAGAAACCCTCTGTGCGCGCAGCAGCTCCAGACTCTCGCTCCGGGAGACGCGGCAGAACTGCGCCGCCACCGCATCGATCCGCTCCGAGGCGATCTGAAATTCCAAGCGCTCCGTTTTGGTCCCCAAATTCTCCGGAATCCTCTCCGTCACAGAGCACTTCACATTCGTGTGCTTCACCTTATCGAGATTTTCCCTCAGAAACTCCGCAATCTGCGCCTCGCAGAACAGATAGCCGCAGGCGTTCTCCTCATCCACCAGAATATCCCCGATTACCTTTCTCTCCAGTCCCAGATTCAGAACCGCGCCCAGAAAGTCCCGATGCGTCAGCGTATCGGCGAATTTCTTCAGCAGAGGCTCCGCTTTCAGGCAAACGATCGGAAACGCCTCCACATAGCCGAACGCCTCCTCCGAACCGAATCGTGCCATCACCCTGTCGGCCTCCGCGTGGCCTCCGCAGAGAGAAACGCCGCAGGCAAACCGGCCGCCTCCCAGCCAGAGCACGCTGTTCTCTTCCCCTGTCAAAGCATCCTCCGAAGCCTCGTTCGCTCCTGCCATCTCCGGCATTCCTTGCATACCGTTTCCGTCCGCCGGATCACCGCCCTGCCGCTCTGTCTGACGTCGCTTTGAACCATTCCCTTCATTCCCTGCCTGTCCCGCCAGCTCCCGCAGGAGCGCCGCCTCACTCTCGTCCAGAAAATCCGTGAACAGATACTGTGAATTTCTGTAGGATTTCTCCGCAAGCTCCTCTATCCGCTTTCTGAATGCCTGATCTTCCTGACGCATCTCTCTCTCCCCCTTTATTCCGCCTGACTATACCATATTCCCCCCTATCCGGCAACTCAGGTGAATTCCGTCATATAGGGACGGTAGCGCAGCGGCAGATGCGTTTTCTGGCACCGTTCATTCAGCCGCTCCGGGATTGCAATGGTATTATGGAAAATTCGCCAGAGAGCCTGATACTCCTCTTCATCCGTCTCCCACGAAAGCCTTTCCTCCCACATTTCCTCCCCCTCCCGCAGAATGAACCACGATTTTCCCTCCGGATGGATTACCGCCTTTCTCCGATTCTCATCATAAATCATCCAGTTCTCCTGCGGCAGACGGTTGGCAAAATGATCCGCCAGAAGCGGGAGCACATCGTTCTTCGGTCCTATCCTGCTCAGCAGCAGTCCTTCTTTTGTACTTGCAAAACGCACGAATCCGATCAGCAGATGGCCCTCATTCATAACAAAACGACACAGTTTAAAAATCTCAAACACTGCGGGCAGATGAAGCATATCCAGCACGCCAGCTCCATAGCGGAATCCCTCGATCAGAAAGCGGTATACCGCATCCGCGCGTCCTTCCTCCCCGCTAAGGGAGGCAACATAAATTTTCTCGTACGCCTCTTCCGAGATCTTCCCCCTCACCGCCGTGATCACCTTCTGCATCTTCTCCCTCTGTATCACAGCAGTTTCGTACACGCAGAACAGCTCCGGATCCCGCGTTCCCTCGATTTCCAGCCGCACGTTCTCATGTCCTTTCCGGCCCATCCACGCATCGTAAACGCCGCAGAGAATACCGTCAAAAGAATCCTCACACAGATATACCGTCATCACTCCTCCTGTACCTCCATACCGGCTTGCTGCTTTGCCGTTCTATAGTATGACAATCACTGTATACAATCCGCCGTATTCCCCTGCACCCGCAAATCCCCAGATATCATCTGCTCCCCTCTGCACACCTGCTCAGCTGCAGCCCGGAGAATCGGATCCATTCGGAAATCATGGTTCCGCCTGCTCCTGCAGCACGCCTCCTCAACCTCTGCCCGGAATCTCCATGTGCATATCGTCAAACAGCGAGAGCTGACGGTAGCTGTCCTGATGCGTGATGTCCCAGACACTGCGCCGCTCCTCTCCAAGCAGAGCGTTTGTGATAAAATCCTGTTCCATCCTGATCGGGTGCAGCAGCTTCCCGGAGCAGGTGATGAAGTACTGCGCCCGTTTCAGCACAACGCCCATTTTCTTCAAATCCCGGAAGGTGAGCGCCGCGCTCTTCCTCGCGGCCACGATCCGCTCCACAGATTTCGGCCCCATCCCCGGCACGCGCAGCAGCGTCAGCGCATCCGCCCGGTTGACTTCTACCGGAAAAAGTCCCAGATTGCGCAGCGCCCAGTCGCATTTCGGATCGAGAAACACATTGAAGTTCGGCTTCTCCTGCGACAGCAGCTCTCCCGCATCGAAGCCGTAATACCGCATCAGCCAGTCCGCCTGATACAGTCGGTGCTCCCGCAGAAGCGGCGGCTGCTTCGTCAGCGCGGGAAGCGCGCTGTCCTCATTAACCGGCACATAGGCGGAATAAAAGACCCGTTTCATCCCGAATTTCTGATACAGAGCTTCCGCCACGGTCAGCATCTGAAAATCATTCTCCGGCGTCGCTCCGACAATCATCTGCGTCGACTGTCCCGCCGGAACGAAGATGTCTCTGTGATCCGGGGCGCGGCGAACGCCATAGGTTCCATAGCGGGAACGTCCAATCCGCTGACGCGGAGAAACCGGCTTCTGTTCCGCACTGACCGCATCCGCCATCTTCGCGCGCACCGCAGTTCCCGCACCTCCCGTCTGCATACTGCTCACAGAACTCGCATCCGCGCGCGCCGCCGTTCCCGCACCTCCCGCCTGCATGCCGTTCACAGAACTCCTCTCTGCGCGCGCTGCGGTTCCCGCACCGTCCAACCGTGCACCTCCAGCGCCTGTCTTCCCTGCTCCGGGGCCGGGAACAGCCTGTCCCCACTCCGGCAGGCGGGACTTCTCCTCTCCTTCGCCCACTGTCAGTCCCAGCCCCGACGGCGCTCGCAGCAGCGCCTCACTTCCGGCGGGGAGCATCATTCCCTCGCTCTCCATCTGTCGGACAATCCCTGTCTGAATCAGACGCATCGGCTGCAGGATCTTCTCCCTCGTCTTACCCGGTGCCAGCGTCCGGAGTCCTTCCGCCGTGGGCAGCTCCAAATTCACACTCATGCGGTCAGCCAGATAGCCCATCTGCCGGATCAGCTCAGGATCGGCTCCCGGAATCGTCTTGACGTGGATGTACCCGTTGAACCGTTCCTGTCTGCGCAGTTTCCAGAGCGTCCGGCATAAGAGCTCCATCGTGTAATTCGCGTTATGGAGAATGCCCGAGCTCAGGAAGAGCCCTTCAATATAATTGCGCCGGTAGAACTCCATCGTCAGCCGGCAGACCTCCTCCGGGGTAAAGGAGGTACGCACCGTATCATTCGACCGGCGGTTCACACAGTATTTGCAGTCATAGACACACTGGTTCGTAAACAGGATCTTCAGCAGGGAAATACAGCGCCCGTCCGCCGCAAAACTGTGACAGATCCCCGCCTCAGAGGCACTGCCCATACTCCCTGTCCGTCCCTTTCTCTCCACACCGCTGGAGGTACACGAGACGTCGTACTTGGCCGCATCGGAGAGAATGCGCAGTTTTTCCTGTATGGTGAGTTGTTCCTGAATCAGCATGTCTGCACTCCTTCCTCAGCTTTGCTGTATTTCTTTGCTTTCTCCTTTTGATAAGAACATATGTTCGATTCGAAAATCATAACACATTTCACTTTGAAACGCAACTCCATGAGAATGATGCAAGATCCTTCCGAGTAGCAGTTCAGCCAGACGGAAGCGCCAGATCATGAGCAACGGCAGCCATGAAGCGGCGGAGAGCTCGACAGCGCAGCGTTGCGAATGGCGCAGGCCAGACTGTTACTTTTTCGGATCGAAATACGATTCTCTGAGAGAAGTATACTGTCTCTAAAAAGGAAACAGCCCCGGCAAAAAATGAACCACGCAGAAAGGGAGGAGAATACGGTCTGTCACCGTATTCTCCTCCCTGCACATTCATTCGGAAGCCCACTCTTTCTTCACTTCCGGCTATTTGGTTGTATTGCAATTCTCCGGCAATGCTGACACTGCCATCCCTCTGTTCGTCAGTCCGTCACAACGCCCTTCTGCAGCATGATATTCGCGTACAGAGCGGACTCTCCGGTCGCAATAATCGCATAGCAGGTCTTTGCCTCGTCATAGAACGCGAAGCGCTCAATGTGTCCGATCGCCTTCTCTCCGCGCGGATCATGCTTTGCGACGATTTCCTTGTAGGTATCCCAGATCGGGGTCTCCACATTGTCGCCCTTCATAACTTCCATCAGATTGACGGGATGCTCCACATACGTATCCAGCGGGAACACCTGCAGAATCGCGTCGAGGATCTCCGGCACGCCGTGTCCGTCCGCGCGGATCACGATCGCATCGCGTCCCATCGACTCCGCCGGGAAATTGCCGTCAGAGATCACAAGCCTGTCGCTGTGTCCCATCTCCGCAAGCACCATCAGTAATTCAGGGGATAAAATCTTCGGAATTCCTTTTAACATAATTAGTTATCTCCATTCCGGAGCGATTCTCGCGACGGGGCGACGCAAATGTCCAATTCGCGTCTGCCCTATATAGCAAAATCTTTGATTTTGCGTTGAGACTTGTGACGCTCCGGCACAAATCTCGGGAATGAACAATAAGTTATCAAGCTTATTGTTCATTCTTACCTCCATTGTCTGCAAAGAGACGCCCCATCTCTCGATGGAGCGCCCCGTTATGATTGGTCTGATTCGAAATGACCGGATTAGTCGTACAGGTTCTGTGCGATCTCCTCGCTGTCCATGTTCTCAGCCGTGTACCACTGGCAGCCCGTGTCAACATCGGATACGGTCTTGCCGGACGCTGCATCGTGCAGAGTCTGGATCAGAGCCTCGCCCATTGCAACCGGAGCCTGCGTAACTGCGCCTGCGAAGGTGCCGTCAGCAACTGCGCCCTTGATTGCCGTGCCGGAGTCAAACGTAACACCGATCACCTGACCGTCGCCCGAACCGAACTTGTTCATGGTCTGGTTAGCCGTTACCATTGCGTCGCCGGAGTGCTGGTTGGAGCCGTAGATGCAGATCGTGTCAGACTTGCTGAGCAGGTTCTGGCAGTCGATTGCGGAGAGCTCCTGCGTAACCTGTGCCGGAACGAGAACTTCAATAATCACGTTCGCGCCGTCGGTCGGCTCTACCTTGGAGTCAGAAACATACTTGTCATTGCCTTCGATCGTAACGACATGGCCGTCAGCTGCTGCCAGCTCCGCGATCTTGTCGATGAAGCCGAGGCCTCTGTTGATGATGGACTCTGCCGTAGCATCCTGTCCCATCACGCCGATGCGAACCGCGCCGTCTGCGCTTGCAATTCTGTCAGAGATCAGCTTGTAGGTCTCTTCTGCCGCCAGCTCGCCTGCTGCATAGTTGTCAGTTGCGCAGTTAGCAACTACCGCGCCTTCCGGAGCGCCCGGAACACCGGAGTCAAATCCTACGATCGGGATGCCCGCGTTCTGTGCTTCCGTGATAGCATCGAGGCAAGCGCTCGTATCGAGAGCTGCGAGACCGATTGCTACCGGCTTCTGGTTGATTGCACTCTGGAGCATCTGTACCTGATCCGCGATATCGGACTCGGTATTCGGTCCTACAAAGTTAATGGTATCGCCGAGTTCCTCAGCCTTCTGCTCCGCACCCTTTAACACTGCCTGCCAGTACTGATGCTGGAAGCCCTTGGATACGATTTCAAAATGATATCCGCCCTCTGCGGAAGCCGTCGTCTCAGCTTCTTCCTCTGCTGCCGGCTCCTCTGCCGTTTCTTCTGCCGGAGCCTCGGTTGCCGCCGCCGGAGCGTCCGTTGCGGACTCCGTGGTCGTGCTGCTTGTGGAAGAGCCGCAGCCTGCCATCAGGGTTGCTGCCATCGCCGCTGTGAGCAGTGTTGCCAATACTTTCTTTTTCATTTGCTATCCTCCTGAAAATGTTGTTGTGTAATCCCCGCCCTGCCGGCGGACATTACAAATCCTGTTTATATGTACCATCCCGGCGGGACACTGCCGCCTCCGCAGAAGCAATACCGCCCGGTGGAAACATACCGTGAATACCGCGCTGTCTTTACGCCAGCTTCTTGTTCTTGATCACATCGACGCCTACCGCGATGATAAGGATGACGCCCGTGATGATCTGCTGCCAGTTTGCCTGCAGCCCGATGTAGGGAAGTCCCGTCTTTAACATCGACATGATAAACACGCCGATCAGAGTTCCCACAATCGACCCGGAGCCGCCCGTCATGGACGTTCCGCCGATAATTGCTCCCGCGATCGCGTCGAGCTCAAGGCCCGCTCCGCCCGCTGCGGCGATGGCCTGGAAGGTTGCCGCGTAAGCGATACCCGCGAGGCCGGTGAAGAAACCGGAGATAATGTATGCCGCCATGTGGTACTTGACGACCTTGACGCCGGACAGCCTCGTCGCTTCCTTGTTGGAGCCGATTGCGATAATGTAGCGTCCGAGTTTCGTCTTATTCAGAACGATCGTCATAATCACGATCAGAAGGATGATCCAGAGGAATCCGATCGGATACATAGTCTCACCGATCTGAATACGGAAAATACTGCGGAACCATCCCTGCGGCGTTCCCACCGACGGCCATGTCACGCTCATACCGCCCGATACGATGGAGCCGACGCCGCGGACAATCATCATCGTACACAGGGTTGCGATAAAGGGCGGGAGGTCAAAGACCGCGACCATCGTTCCGTTTAACGTGCCGAAAATCAATCCGAGAAGAATCGTCACCAGCATTCCCACACCGATCGGCATTCCCAGCGTGACGACACAGTAGCCGCCGATCAGCGAGTACGCCACCGTTCCGGTTCCGATCGAGAGGTCAACGCCCGCCGTGATCAGGCAGAACGTCACGCCGATCGCCATCAGGGTGATGTAATACGAATACCCAAGGATACTCAGAAGCGTCGGGTACGACCGGAAAGCCGGACTCTTAATGCAAAAGAAAGCAAACAAGACGATCAGGGCAATCAGCACGACAATTCGCTGTGCGCCTACCGCTCTTACAATCGGATTATTTGTAAAAGCGTTTCCATTCTTTTTTTCGTTAGACATCTCTTTCCTCCCCTACTTTCTCAGCGTTGCGGCGTGCATGATGTTCTCCTGCGTCGCCTCTTCAATGTTTATTTCGCCAGTCTTCTTGCCCTCGCACATAACCAGAATGCGATCGCTCATTCGAAGAATTTCAGTCATTTCGGAGGAAATCATGATGATCGATTTGCCTTCTTTGGCCAGTTCGCTCATCAGATGATAAATCTCGCTCTTTGCTCCGACGTCGATGCCTCTCGTCGGCTCGTCAAAGATCAGGATGTCGCAGTTTTTGATCAGCCATTTTGCAATAACGACCTTCTGCTGGTTACCGCCGGATAGGTTGACGACAAACTGGTCGACGCCCGGCGTCTTTGTCTTTAACTCTTCCACGTATTTCTGGGAGATCTCCTGCTCTTTCTTCTTGTTGATGAACGGCCCGCTCATATATTCCTCGAGACACGCCATCGTAGAGTTCTCCGCAACCGTCTTCTGTACGACGAGTCCGTACCGCTTTCTGTCCTCGGAGAGGTATCCGATTCCGCAGCGAACCGCGTCCTGCGGATTTTTGATTTCAACCTTCTGTCCGTTGATGTAAATATCGCCGCTCTGCTTCGGATCCGCTCCGAAGATCGCTCTCGCCGTCTCGGTGCGCCCCGCGCCCATCAGTCCGGAGAATCCGAGAATTTCGCCCTTATGCAGCTCGAAACTCACGTTCTGCACCATGCGGCCCGCGTTCAGATTTTCCACCTTCAGCACGACCGGCGCTCCCTTCGGAACCGCGCTCGCCGTCTTGGGATCCTCGTAAATCGTGCGCCCGACCATCATCTTGATGATGTCTTCCTTGGTGCTGTCCTTCGTGATCAGCGTTCCGACATATCCGCCGTCGCGCATGACCGTAACGCGGTCAGTAATCTGTTTGATCTCATCCATGCGGTGTGAGATGTAGACAATACCGAGTCCCTTGGAGCGAAGATCACGGATGATCTTAAAGAGCTGTTCAATCTCCGCCTCGGTCAGCGCCGCGGAAGGCTCGTCAAAAATGATAACCTTGGCGTCGTGGGAAATCGCCTTCGCGATCTCGCACATCTGCTGCATACCGACGGTGAGCCGTCCCATGTTCTCCTTGGGATCAATGCTGATGCCGAGCAGATCAAAGAGCTTCTTTGACTCTGAAATCATCTTACCGTCGTCGATCAGGCCCCCCGCCATCGGCTCTCTTCCAATAAAGATGTTCTGCGCCACGGTCAGATGGTTGACCATGTTCAGCTCCTGGTGCACGATGACGATACCCGCATCCTGTGCCTCTCTCGGGCTCGTAAAGGTTACTTCCCTGCCCTCATAGGTAATGGTTCCGGAATCCTTTGTGTAGATACCGGTCAGAACTTTCATCAGAGTGGACTTGCCCGCGCCGTTTTCTCCCATCAGCGCCATGACTTCGCCCTTTCTCACTTCCAGATCGACATGATCCAGCGCGTGTACGCCCGGGAACGACTTGTCGATTCCTTTCATAGTTAAAATCACTTCACCCACGACTCTACCCTATCCTCTCTGCGCCCGCTGCGGCGCCAAAAGTCAAAACCAAACCGTTCCTTTAGTTTCTCTTCCTTCTGCTGCGGATATCCGCGTACACCGCGATCATAACAATGATACCCGTCAGGACGTACTGATAATCCTTCTGAAAGCCCATTGCCAGAATGCCTTCCTGCAGGAGAGCAATGATAAGTGTGCCGATGATCGTGCCGCCGATGGAGGCCAGTCCGCCCGCCATGGACGTGCCGCCCATTACGCAGCTCGCGATCGCCTCATTGTTGAAGGTATCGCCGAGTCCCGGCTGTACGGTCGTATAAGCGCCTACATAGAAGATTGCCGCGATGCCTGCCAGCGTTCCGCAGATGACATAAGCGAGCATTTCCCATTTCTTGACGTTGACGCCCGAGAGGCGAACCGCCTCTTTATTGCTGCCAAGGCAGAGAATATATCTGCCGGGTCTTGTCTGATTTAAGAGGATAGCGCAGATCACCGCGATGACCAGAAGGATCACGAGGCCCATCGGGAACTGCACATTTCCGAACTGGGTTCTCACAAGGCTTCTGTACCAGCCATTCGCCTCCACACTCTGCGGCCAGCTGACGGACTGGGTCTTGGTGAATACGGAGCCGACGCCCTTTGCCACGTTCATGATCGCCATCGATGTGATGAAGGAGGGCAGACCGCCGTATGCCACAAGGCCGCCGTTGATACATCCGAAGATCATACCGACAATGATGCTGATCACGATGCACAGTGCCAGCGGCACGCCGGACTTCGTCAGAAGCTGTCCGGAAATCAGAGCCGAGCAGAACATCACCGGTCCTATGGAGAAGTCGATTCCGCCGGTTGCGATGACGAACGTCACGCCCAGCGCAAGGAATCCCAGAAAGTACGCATAGTTCAGTGCGCTCAGAATTCTCGAATAGCTAAGGAAAGTCGGGCTCAGAATGGCAAACAGCGCGTACATCAGAATCAGCACGCCGCAGAGAACAATTCTGTTAAAACCCACTTTCTTGACAAAAGGTAAACTCTTAAACTTCTCCACTTTTCTTCCTCCTGCTTCTTTTGTCAGGTCTGCCGGAAGCGGTCTCCCCCGTCGCAGCGCCATACCCCACAGCCCCGCCCTAAACTCTTCCGCTTCCAAAAGCATACGGCCGCCGTTTTCCCGGTCGCCATACGCTCTCTCATCAACTATGAACATTGTAAATCCAGAGTGTGAACAAATTAATAGAGAAAATTACGACAATAGGGAAAAATTTTACTGTTTACTGCCTTTTCGCCTTTCCATACTCCGTCGGCGTCATGCCGGTCTGCTTTTTGAAGATGGAACTGAAGTAATGAGGGTCATTGTACCCCACTTTCGCCGCCACCTCGTAGGATTTCAGGCTCGTGGTCTCCAGCAGGTTCTTTGCCTTCTCCATCCGCACCCGCGTCAGCGCTTCCACAAAGGTCTCTTTCGTCAGGCTCTTAAACACCATGCTGAAATAACTCACACTCAGAGAGAGATGCTCGCACAGTACGTTGAGAGAGAATTCGGGATCCATATAATTCCTGTCGATACAGTCGAGGGCCCGGATCGCGATCGTCTGATTGCTCGTCTCTCTCTTTCTGGCGATCGCCTCCGCCACTCTCGTGCAGAAAGCCAGAAAACGACTCTCGAGCTCCGCCAGATGGCGGTATCCAGAGAGATGATTGATAAAAGAGGATTCCTCCTCGAACTCCCCTTCCTCCACGGCTTCTCTCTCCTCCAGCGTAATCAGAATCGCCAGCACGCAGTTCTGGATACACAGGTGCATGGTTCTGCGCTCGCACCGTGCCTGCTGAAGCAGCTCAAAGAATTCCCGCACCGTCTTTCTGAGCTCCTCCTGCTGTCCCGTCTTGATATAGAGTACCAGCTGCTCGCTCCATGGCGCGGTCTGTACGATCTCTCCGCCTCCGCGAATAAAATCTTTTCCGTAAATAATGCAGTTGTCGTCAAAGAGATATTTGAATTCCTCCGCATATTTGGCGCTCTCATAGGAGGTCAGCCACCCCCGGGGAGAGGTCACGGCCACGCCCACCGAAATGCACAGACGCAGGCTGACCTGCTGCGCCAGCGCGCCGCTGATCTTCTCCGAGATCCGGTGAATATCCGCCTGTAGCGCCTCCTCGTTCTCTCCGGACAGAATCAGAACGCAGCGGTCCGAAAGGCTCCGGAAGAGAAGCGCGTTCTCCTCCTCTCTCACGAGCTCCTCTGTCACGTTGTACAGAATGAAGTTCATCAGTTCTACCGAGATATCCGGATGATCGCTGATCCAGTCCGCATCATCCGCCGTCCCGATCAGAATCACCGCCTGCCTCCTGCCCTGCAGCGCAATGCCCATTCTCTCCATCTGCGCCGCCAGATCACTCCCCAGTTCTCTTCCCTCCAGCACACGATTCAGAAAATGCTCCCGCAGAACGGGCAGATTTTCCTCATACTCCCGCCGCATCTTCTCGATCTGCAGCCGACTCGCCCCCTCCGCATCCAGCTGCTCCCGGATTTTCCTGAGCTCCTCGCTCAGTTCTGCTGAGGTGATCGGTTTCAGGATATATTCCGAGACGCCGTACTGCAGCGCCTTTTTGGCATACTCAAATTCATCATATCCGCTCAGGATAATCACCTTCATCTCAGGAAAATGCGTCCGGACGTGGGCCGCCAGCTCCAATCCGTCCATAACCGGCATGCAGATATCGGTGATCAGCAGCTGCGGTCTCTCCTTCTCAATCAGGGCGATCGCCTCCCTGCCGTTTTCCGCCGTCCCCGCCAGCAGAAAGCCGGACTCCTCCCAGGGCGTATTCGCCGCCACCGCCTCCCGCGTCAGAATCTCATCATCCGTAAACACAACCTTGTACATCCGTTCCCCCCGATCTGCCGATGTTCTCACCGGCGACACTCCCAGCCTGCCTCACCATCCCGAACGGCGTCGTCTCCGGATCTGCCACGCCATCCCGGACGGCGTCATCTCCGTATCTGCCGCGCCATCCCGGCCATCGTCGTCTCCCGACCTGCCGTACTATCCCGGACAGCGTCATCTCCGGTCTGACAATTTTCCGCCGCTATTCCTGCCCGTAAAAAGGAAACAGCAGCTCTTCATTCTCCTCGGTATACATCGTTTCCTTCGTCACGAGAACAGAGCCGGAATCCGTGTAATACGGCACCGCCTCTCCCCGCACCAGTCTGACCGCATTCTCAATTCCGAAATACCCCATCGTAAACGCCTTCTGCACGACAATTGCCGAGAACACTCCCGCCTCCAGATCCTGAATAGTCTCCATCGCGTTGTCAAAGCCGACCATGGTAATCTGCTCTTCCAGTCCCAGTTCCTTGACCGCTCTCGCTGCCCCGACCGTGGAATCCTCATTCATACAGGCCAGGTAGGTGATCTCCGGATGCTCCCGCAGGAGCTGTTTCGTCACCTCCGCGCCTGTGTCGGCGCTGGAGTTGCTGTACACTGTGGCCACGATCTGTCCGGCATACCCGGCCAGCCCCTCCCGCAGTCCCGCCTCTCTCTCTCTAGCCGTCGAACTGCCCTGCACATGGTTGACAATGGCGATTCTGTCCTCCCGGGTCAGCGTCTGCCGCATCGCCTCCGCCACCTTTTTGCCCGCCTCCATGTTATCAGTCGCCACCACGGCGTCCGCGATCGCCTCCTCTGTCATGGAATCTATGAATACGAGAGGAATCCCCGCATTTCTGACTTCCTGCAGCGCCTCCAGCGTCTCCGTCTCCGAAGAGGGCGTCACGACAATCGCATTCGGGCGCTTCGCCACCGCCTCCCGGATCATCCCGTTCTGCTCCTCAATCTGCATCTCGTCATGAGGCATCATCACCTCCAGCGTGACGCTGTTCTCCCTTGCCGCCGTATCGGCTCCCTTGCGGATCGCCGCCCAGAAATCATTGCTCGAGGTTCTCGTTTTCGTAATATATATAATATAGAAAGATTCATCGGCACTGCGACTGAACAGAATACCGACGGACAGCGCCACGGCAATCAGGCCGCAGATTCCCAGCACAGTTCCTATCATCCTGTTTCTCGCTTTTGAGTGCTCCATGCCGCCCTTCCTTTCCGCTCTGCCTCTGTCCCTCATGACCCGCCGCTGCGCGTCTGTCCCGCCCGGTCTGCCCGCTGCACATCTGTCCCCGTACCCCGCCTGATCCGCCGCTGTGCGTCTGTCCTGTGTCCCGTCCGGTCTGCCGCTGCACATCTGTCCTGTATCCCGCCTGATCCACCGCTGTACGTCTGTCCCGTGTCGGATTCAATCCGGTCGCGATACGGTTCCGCGGCGGCAATGTCCGTTCCCCTCATCGCTCCGCCGCGCTATCCTCCGCCGGAAGCGGCTCGTACGGCAGCAGCACGTCCACCGTCGTTCCCGCTCCCTCCCTGCTCTCATACCACAGCCCGTACTCCTCGCCGTAGTAGAGTTTGATCCGGCGGTTGACATTGTTGACGCCCACGCCGTGTCCGCTGCGCTTTTTCTCTTCAAAGAGATGCGCCATCGTCTCCGCCGTCATGCCCGCGCCGTCGTCCCGGACGCGAAGCACCATTTTGCCCTCCTCAATTCCGCCTGTAATCCAGATATGTCCGCCGTTCTCACACCGCTTGATTCCGTGATAGATCGCATTTTCCACCAACGGCTGCAGAATCAGCTTGGGCATCCGGGCGCACAGGATCTCCGGCGCGGCCTCAATGGAATAGTCGAGCTTATCATGGTACCGCATTTTCTGGATTTTCAGATATTCCCGCACATAACCGATCTCGTCCGACACCGCAACGAACTCCTCCTCGTTGCTGATCGACTTGCGCAGAAGCCGGGAGAGCGACGCCGTCATCTGAATGACCTCCGCGTTCTGCCTGCCCTCGGCCATCCAGATGATGGAATCAAGGGTATTGTAGAGAAAATGCGGATTGATCTGCGCCTGCAGGGCCGAGAGCTCGCTCTTTCTCTTCTCCGTCTGTTCATCCTTGATTCTCTGAATCAGATCCTGAATCCTCTCCAGCATAATATTAAAGGAGCGGATCAGATCGCCGATCACATTCGTATAACCGGGATTCTCGATCTGTATGTCGAAATCTCCCTGCTCCACCCGTTTCATCGAATCCCCCAGCGCCCGGATCGGCTCGGAGATCATCTTGGAAATCAGGGCCGAGAGAATCGCCGCCACCGCGATCAGCAGCAAAGCGATCAGGACGTAGAGCTGCTGCATTCTGTCGCTCTTCTCCATCATCTCACTGAAATAGGCCACGCCGACAATCGTGCAGCCCGTTATTTCCGAATGGGATACCGTATAAATCCGCTTGCCGTCCTGCGAGCGGAAACTCCCGCTTCCGCTCTGGCGGATTCTGTCAATCTCCTCGCTCTGCACGCCGCTGTAGACGAGCTGCTGCTTGGGGTGATACACGATCTGTCCGTCGTCTCCAAGAATAAACACATAGCCTCTGCTGCCCAGCGTAATGTTCTCGCAGAGCGTCGCAATAGACCGGTAATTCATATCAATCAGAAGTACGCCCAGCGTCTCCCCCGTCTCCGGATCCTCAATCGCGCGGCTGAGGGTCACCACCCACGGATACTCCCCCTCCACCAGATTCTGCACATGGGAATAGACGATGACCTCCTCCCCCCGAAGCGCTCTCTGATACCACTCCTTTTCCTCCACCTCCGCATAGGGATTGAGGGCCGTCTCCTCATTGTTGATCAGATAACTGCCGTTTACGCCGACAATTCCGATGTTATAGATATCGTCCCTCGTCTCCCGCAGCGTCAGAAACTGCTGCTCCAGACGGCGCACGCAGCTCAGGTATTCCGCCGTGTTCTTCTCATCTTCTGAAAACCGCAGATAGCTGCGCGCATCCGCGCTGTTCATAATCAGCTGCGCGATATTCTCCATATTGGTAAAATAAGAATCGATGTCGTTGTTCACCATGTCGATCAGCTGGCTCGTGTAATCGGTAGATGTCTCCAGCATCATCTCCCGGCTGCGCCTGACAGAAATGAACATAAAAACAAGAACTGCCCCGGTGATGAGCAGCAGAAAAGGAATCAGAATAGAAGTCCGCAGACTTTTATAGCGGAGCAGAAAGCCCCTTTTTTTCATTTTATTCAAATAAGAATGCACCCGTATTGTTTCGGAACCTCCGGCCCGCTCCGGAAAGACGGCACGAATCTGCCTGTGAAGCGCGCTGTCTCCGGACAGGCATACGCCCTCAAAGAGGCCCGGTCTCCGCAGAGCCCCGCGCTAAGGGCGGATGTCTCTGCGGAGAAATCAGACATCAGTACAACTTATCTATCATACCTCTTTATGCCCGGCGTGTCACCTCAAGATAACGGACATAGGCATCTTCCCACTGCGCCGCATCCTGCGGCTCATAGGAACGGATATCCGGGGAAGCCTGAATAATATCCCTCGCCTCCTCGATACTCGCGATCTCCCCCGCCGCCATCAGCTGCAGCGCCAGGTTGCCGTATACCGTCGCCTCCACCGGTCCCGCCGATACGCGCTTGTGGCAGGCGCTGGCCGTCATCTGGCACAGCAGGGCGCTCTGTGTGCCGCCGCCGACCAGATAAATAGTCCGGTAATCCTTCCCTGTACACGTCTCGATCTCCGCCAGCGTATCCCGGTATTTAAACGCCAGACTCTCGTTGATGCAGCGCACGATCTGCCCCTCATTCTCAGGCACAGGCTGTCCGGTGCGCTCGCAGTACTCTCTGATCCGTCTCGGAATATTGCCGGCCGGTACGAATTCCGGTGCGTCCGGATCGATGAAGCAGCGGAACGCCGGTTCCGCGGACGCCATCTTCTCCAGTGTTCCGAATCCGTACTCTCTTCCCTCGCGGATCCACTGCCTGCGGCTCTCCTGGATCAGCCAGAGGCCGATGATATTCTTCAGGAAGGAGATCCGGCCCGCATAGCCGCCCTCGTTCGTGATGTTCAGTCGCGCCGAATTCGCGTCGATAACCGGCGAATCCAGCTCGGTGCCAAAGAGCGACCATGTGCCGCAGCTGATGAAGATGAAATCCTTCTCCTTCGTCGGCACGCTCACGAGCGCATCCTGCGTGTCGTGTCCGCAGATCGCCACAACATCCACATTCTCCAGCCCCAGCTCCTCGCAGATCTCCGGCGTCACAGGTCCCAGTCTCGTACCGCTCGGCACGATCTCCGGGAAGATTCTCTCCGGCAGCCCCAGGGCCTCAATGACCTGCTTCGACCAGCAGCGCTCTCTCGCGTCGAGCAGCTGCGACGTGGAGGCAATCGAGTACTCCGCCTTTTTGATTCCCGTCAGGAAATAGTTCAGCAGATCCGGCGTAAACAGCAGCGTCTCGGCGCGCTCGAGCACATCCGGCTGACGCTCCTTCAATGCCAGCAGCTGAAATGCCGTATTGATATCCATGAACTGATTGCCCGTGATCTGGTAGAAGGTTTCCTTGTCGATCAGGGAAAAACTCTTCTCGCACATCCCGTTTGTGCGGGCATCGCGGTAGTGCACCGGGTTGCCGATCAGCGCGCCGTGCCGGTCCAGCAGACCGAAGTCCACGCCCCATGTGTCGATTCCGATGCTGTCGAATCCGCCCGCGTGCTTTGCGCGGATCAGTCCCTGTTTCAGTTCAAAAAACAGGCGCAGCGTATCCCAGTACATCGTGCCGTTCACGATCACCGGATCGTTGGAAAAACGGTGTACCTCCTGCAGAGACAGCTTCTTTCCGTCAAAGCTGCCCACGATACCGCGTCCGCTGCTCGCCCCGTAATCAAATGCCAATACTCTTTTTTCCGCCATAATGTATGATCCCCATTCTGATTCAATAATGTCAGGTTTCCGGATTTCAAAGTTCCTTCGGTTTTTATGATCTTTGGCCTCCAGTATCAGGAAATAGCAGGAAAGGGGAAACCCGCGTCGGTTTACACCGGATTTCCCCTTTCTGCCGCTACCTATCCGAGCCGCAGGAACTGCGGCTCGACTGCATTGTGCGCCACGCACAATGCAGTTATTACCTGATACTTCTGTACAGCGGGCCATATGCCTGGCACGCTCTGTAATCCTGTCCTTCCTTATCCATGCCGAATGCATTCCATGCTGCCGGACGGAAGATGTCCTTCTCCGGAACGTTGTGCATGCAGACCGGGATGCGCAGCATCGAGCACAGGGTGATCAGATCCGCGCCGATGTGGCCGTAGCTGATCGCGCCGTGGTTCGCGCCCCAGTTGTTCATCACATCGTAAGCCGTCTTGAACGGGCCGTCCTGTCCGTCGCAGCGCGGTGCAAACCACGTGCACGGCCATGTGTAATCCGTTCTCTTCCAGATCTTGTCAGAGACCTCATCCGGAAGCTCGATCGTCCAGCCCTCTGCAATCTGCAGAACCGGGCCAAGCCCCTTGACGAGATTCACACGGATCATCGTCGCCGGCATCTCTGCCGTCGTGAGGAAACGGGAGGAGAAGCCGCCGCCGCGGAAGTATCCGTTGTCCGCCGCGCACCACTCGGTCGCTTCCATAATCTTCTTCTGATCCTCTTCCGTGACGTTGTACCACTCTTTGATGATACCGTTGCCGTTCTCATCCTTGGCCACACCGCTCGCATCGAGGCAGCACGCACCGGAATTGATCAGATGAATAAATCCGTCCGCATCCTTTGCCTTTCCTTCGATGTCGTAGCCCGTCGCCTTCTTCACCGCATCGCCGCTCCAGTAGGTGCGGACGTCCGCAAACATCTGCGGGCGGTTCGTCAGCAGCTTTAACAGAAGCATGCCCACACCGTTTAAGGTGTCGTTCTCCGTCGCGAGGATGTACGGCTCACGAGCGCCCTCCCAGTCGAAGGAGGTGTTGAGAATCGCCTCTGCGAAGTCGCCGTTCGGATAGAAATCGGTCCACTGGCGCTGTCCCTGGAAACCGCCGCAGATCGCGTTGTGTCCGACAGCCTCCTCCTCGCAGCCTTCCGGAAGATTCGGATTGCCGTTGTAGAGATCCTTGATGATGCAGGTCATCTTTGCGATGAACTCCCACGCCTCCGCCTTCTGCTCCGCCGTCTGTTTTACGAAATCCGGATTCTTGTCGAAGCCTTCCTTGCAGTTCTCCTTGATCCAAGCGAGAGCCTTCTGATAATCGTCCTCATTGTAAATGTGCTCGCTCATGCGGCGGATGATTTCCACCTCGTCGATCGACTCAACGCGCATGCCGAGATATTCCTCAAAGAAATTCGGATCCATAATGGAGCCGCCGATTCCCATCGTCACGGAACCGATCTGCAGATAGGACTTGTCTCTCATCGTCGCAGCAGCAACTGCCGCACGTCCGAAGCGGAGAAGCTTCTCTCTGACATCCTCGGGAATGGAGGTGTCGTCCGCCTCGCAGACGTCATGACCATAGATACCGAACGCCGGAAGTCCCTTCTGCGCGTGGGTCGCCAGAACGGATGCCAGATACACTGCGCCCGGACGCTCCGTGCCGTTAAAGCCCCATACGCCCTTGATCGTGAGCGGGTTCATGTCCATCGTCTCCGCGCCGTAGCACCAGCAGGGGGTCACCGTCAGAGTGATCGCCACGCCTTCTTTCTTGAACTTCGCCTCGCAGGCCGCCGACTCCGCCACACGACCGATCGTCGTGTCTGCGATTACAACCTTAACCGGCTCGCCGTTGCTGTATTTTAAATTGTCCTCGAACAATTTCGCAGCAGATTTCGCCATATTCATGGTCTGTTCTTCCAGCGACTCTCTGACCTTGAGAGCGCCTCTTCTGCCGTCGATCGTAGGACGGATACCGATCACCGGATAATCCCCAATCAATCTGCTCTTTGCCATATCACACCTCCATATGAAATGTAAGTTTTTTCTGCTCCGCCGCACTGTTTCGGCAGAATTTTCACGTTGTTTTCATTATATCCCCTTTTCTGACATTTCGCACGCTTTTTCCTACGATGTTATAGACAATTTTTGCGAATTTTCTGGATTTCTTTTTTCTGATTGTGTATAATATACAAAATATACCGCCGGTTTTTGGCGATAATGATGTGCAGTCTGCGCAAAGCAGAAAAATACAGATAAATCCGCAGAGATCTTCCGCACAGAAATAAAATCTGCCGTCGCTCCCTGCTTATTGACAGCAGATTTTATTTCCGCGCGAAAGAGAAATCACACTCCGGAATATCTTGGAATGAGGGTATGGCATGAAAGCATTTCACGAAGTGCGCAATTATCCGTCCGACTTTATGGTCTGGCACGAGAGATACCGCAATATCAGCTTTATCGCCCACTGGCACCGGGAAATTGAACTGATCTATGTGCGCAGCGGCACGGCGCAGATCCACGTCACCGACGCGTCGTTTAACGCGCAGGCCGGCGATCTCATCGTCTGCGACAGCGGAGATATTCACTTCTGCGACGCTCACTCGGAGGACTCCTGCTTCGATTTTCTATTGTTCGACACCGCCATCCTCAGCAGCCACTACCAGTACAGTGCGCTGGAGGGACGGCTTTTTTCCCGCGCTCTTCTGGAAGACGCGGCCCTCCTGCCGGAATGGGAGCGTCTCCTGGGCGTCCTCGATGCGGAGCTGGCGGGCCGGGGCGCCCACTATCAGGAGGTTGTCAAATCAGAACTGCGTTCCTTCTGGTACCGGCTTCTGCGTCTCTCCCCGTCTCAGAGCGCCGTCTCTGTCATGCAGAACAGGCGGCGGGATATGCTGGCCGATCTCCAGAATCTGCTGACGTTTCTCGAGGATCACTGCGGCGATCCCATCTCCCTGACCGACGCCGCGGAGATGATGGGGTTCTCCCCGAGTCACTTCTCCCGCCTGTTCAAGCAGCTGACCGGCACGGGTTTCGTCCGCTATCTGAATATCATCCGCATCTCCCAGGCCGCGGAACAGCTCGTGACAACGGATGACCGGATCACCGACATTGCACTGCGCTGCGGCTTCGGAAACGTGCGCTCCTTCAACCGCGTCTTTCTGGAAATCACCGGCTACACGCCCTCCGAATACATCAAAAGGCCGGAGAGCCGGTCGTATAATTTCACGTACTACCGCTCTTCGGCCGATCTGATCTCGCTGCCGGAGGAGAATCCGACGATCAAACGTGACTTCCCCCTGACGGGAGAAGTCACGGCGAGCCGCCTGTAGGGCGGCTCGGAATAAAAGGGTCTTTTGATAACGGACAAGTCGCGGCGAGCCGCCCCTGGGGCGGCTCGGTTTATAAATGGGACTTTCGATAGCGGGGGAAGTCGCGGCGAGCCGCCCTTGGGGCGGCTCGGATAAAAAGAGACTTTCTTTATTTTTTTGTATGTTCCTTATCGTATTCTTCGAAGCGCGCAGCCGCGCCGTCGTCTACCGTAGTGTACTCGTCGCGCACGGCCTGACAGAATACTTTCATTTCATCCTCCAGTCCCACACGGCGCGCGATGCCGCAGGACATCTCCCACGCGTCCTTGCAGGTCTGGAGCACCTGCTCCTCCTCGCTGGCGCTGAGGAGGCCGAAGAACTTGCGCCTGTAATTCCTGCCGCCGCAGGTCGAGAAATAACGTCCCGCTGCGTTTCGCATCTCCCAGTAAAACGCCTTCTCACCGGACTCTCCGTACTCCTTGGCCTCTCCCGCACAGAGAGCGTCCAGCACCTTTTTCACCTCTTTTTTCGATCCAAAGGACATCAGCTTCGCGCTCTTGTACAGATACGGCAGGTTCAGACACTGCCAGAGGAAGTGATCCACCTCCCGCTCCGGCTCCTTCGGATCCGTATAGCGCGCCTCCAGCAGCCGCTTTCTGTACTCGTTCGCGCCATCGTCCGGCTCCGTCATCTGCAGTTCATCGAACATCTCCCGGCGCTTCGCCGGTTCCAGTTCCCGATAGAACATATTCCACTTCGCACTCTGCTCGTACATCATTCGCTCCATTCTCTCAAACGTTCATTTCAGCGTATTGTATTACATTACTACCATCATACGGACGAACAGAGCAATTGTCCAGAGGAAAGATGTCAAAAAAGTGTGACAGAATCGCAGGCCGTCAGTTCAGTTTCCAGATATCCCTGTTGTACTCCTCAATCGTGCGGTCGGAGGAGAAGAAGCCCGCCTTTGCAATATTCACCAGCATCATTCGCTCCCATTTCCCGCGGTTCTCATAGTCCGCAAACATCTGATCCTTGACCCGGATATAGTCCTCCAGATCAATCAGTGTCATGAACCAGTCCTTGTTCAGAAGCTCTTTGTAGAGCCGCTGCAGATTCTCCTTGTGCCCCGCCTTCATTGCCTGCGGACCGACGATAAAGTCCACCGCCTCTTTGATCACCGGACTCTTTTTGTAATAATCCTTCGAGACGTAATCCGCCTTTTTGTAATGCGCGATCACCGTCTCGGAGTCGATGCCGAAGGTATAGATATTGTCGTCGCCCACCAGTTCGTGGATCTCGACATTCGCCCCGTCCATCGTGCCCAGCGTCACCGCCCCGTTCAGCATGAACTTCATATTGCCGGTTCCGGAGGCTTCCTTGGACGCCAGCGAAATCTGCTCTGAGACGTCGCAGGCCGGAATCAGCCGCTCCGCGTACGTCACATTGTAGTTCGTCACCATCACGAGATGCAGATAAGGACTGACCTCCGGATCCTTATCGATAATCTCCTGCAGCACAAGCAGAAGATGAATGATATCCTGCGCGATGACATAGGCCGGCGCCGCCTTTGCACCGAAAATGAAATTGATCGGACGCGCCGGCTTTTTGCCTCTCTTGATTTCCAGATACTTGTGAATAATGTAGAGCGCGTTCATCTGTTGCCGCTTATACTCGTGCAGCCGCTTGATCTGGATGTCGAAGATCCCGTTCTCGTCCAGCGTCACGCCTTCATGCTCTGCGATATAAGAGACGAGCGAGCGCTTGGCCCCGCGCTTGATCTCATCGAGACGCGCCAGCACGGCTTCATCGTCGCGGTATGCCAACAGCTTTTCCAGTGCAAAAGCGTCTTTGCGGAACCCGTCCCCGATCAGCGAGGAGAGATACGCGGACAGCTCCCTGTTGCAGGAGAGGAGCCAGCGACGGAACGTAATTCCATTTGTCTTGTTATTGAACTTCTCCGGATAGATCTGATAAAAAGGATGCAGCTCCGTTTCCTTCAGAATCTCCGTGTGAATCGCCGCCACGCCGTTGATCGAAAATCCGTAGTGGATATCGATATGCGCCATGTGAACGCGATCCTGCTTATCGATGATCTGCACCGCCGGATCCCTGTACTTCGCCCTGACCCGACGATCCAGCTCTTTGATGACCGGAATGAGCTGGGGCACCACCTTTTCCAGATACTCCAGCGGCCATTTCTCCAGCGCCTCCGCGAGGATCGTGTGATTCGTGTACGCGCACGTCCTGCTGACGACATCGATCGCCTCGTCCATCGTAAACGCCTTGTCCTCCACGAGAATGCGGATCAGCTCCGGAATAATCATCGTCGGGTGCGTGTCGTTGATCTGAATCACCGCGTGGTCATAGAGATGGTGCAGATCATACTGTCTCTCCTTCATCTCCCGCAGGATCAGCTGCGCCGCATTGCTGACCATGAAATATTCCTGATAAATACGCAGAAGATTACCTGCCTCGTCGGAGTCGTCCGGATAGAGGAAGAGCGTCAGATTCTTCTCAATCTCCTCCTTGTCAAAGGTGATTCCCTCTTTGACAAGAGACTCGTCCACGCTCTCCACATCGAAGAGGCGCAACTTGTTGACACCGCTCTCATAGCCCGCCACATCGAGATCATAAAGACGGGAGGTCACCTTCCGGTCGCCGAAATGCACGTCAAAAGTAATATCCGTCTTCGTCTCCCACGACTCCGGCTCCATCCACACATCCTTCTCGGCGCACTGCAGTCTGTCCCGGAATACCTGATGGAAGAGTCCGAAATGGTAATTCAGACCGATTCCCTCTCCCGGCAGTCCCAGTGTCGCAATCGAATCCATAAAGCAGGCAGCCAGCCTCCCCAGTCCGCCGTTTCCAAGCGACGGCTCCGGCTCGATCTCCTCGATCCGGGAGAGCTCTTTGCCGTTCTCTCTGAGGAGCTCCTCCATTTTGTCATAGATTCCCATGTTAATCAGGTTGTTGGAGAGGAGCTTGCCGATCAGAAATTCCGCGGAGATATAATAGATCTTCTTCTCCCCCGCATTGCTCTCCGTCACCTTCAGCAGTTCGCGGCACAGCGCCAGCATCGCATAGTAGAGTTCCTCATCCGTGCATTCCGCTATCGTCCTGCCGCATCTCTCCTGTACGATCTGGACAAACTGCTCCTCCAGATTACTCACCAACACATCTCTCTGCATATTCGTCGCCTGATTCATCTCTATACCTCCTTGTTTGCACTTCTGCGATCCCAAACCTGCACAGATGGTTTCTATTCTGTCATCCCCATTGCCCCGCTTCGCTCAGACCAGCTGCAGCGCGGTGTCACTGTATCACATCCTCGTAGGCGATCCGGACGAGCTCATGAGGGGCGGTCAGCACACGCCCTTCCCCTCCGTTCATCAGACGCTGCACTTCCTCCATCGCCTGCTCCGCCATCCGGTAAAAATCCTGCCTGACCGTATACATCTGCTTGCCTGCATACCCCATCAGCGTTATGCCGTCAAACCCGCAGACCGGACGGAAGATATCCATCTCAATCAGAGCCCGCATCGCGCCGATCGCCATCATATCCGAAGCACACACGATCCCATCCTTTGATCTGGCGAACCGCCGCGTCAGTTCCCCCGCTCTCTTTTCTGAAAAATCCGCGTTCCGGACCGTCACCGTGATCCCCGTCTCCTGTGCGAGCCGCTTCATTCCCCGCAGCCTTGCCTGCGGAATACAGCTCTCCGATCCGCCGGAGAGATAGAGCACGCTCCGGCATCCGTTCTCAGAGATCATCCTCTGCGCCACCTCGTACTGCGCCCGCTCGTTGTCCACGCTGAGGCAGGAGGTCGTCCTGCCGGTCAGCGGGGCGTCCAGCGTCACGAGACGGAACTCCCCCGTTTCCGCAAGCCGGCGCAGCAGGCGCGATTTCTCCGAGAGTCCGTAGCTCACAATACCGGAAATACTCTGGGTTTTGAAATACTGTACCGCCTCCTCGAAGCTCTTCTCCGCCATCATCCGGTAAAAAACCGTGATGACGTCAAGCCCGCACTTCTCCGCTCCGCAGAGCGCCCCTGCGATCACCTGCATGTTGATCTCATCCATCTGTCCCGGCCGCAGGCTCGGATTCAGAAGGAGAGCCACGCGCCCCGACTGCTTGGAGGAAAGGGCGGCCGCTACGGCGTTCGGCACGAAGCTCAGCTTCTCCACCGCCGCATTGACCCTGCGCTTCGTCTCCTCGCTCACATTCGGATAGTGATTTAACACTTTGGAGACCGTGGAGATTGCCACGCCCGCCTCCCGGGCCACATCTTTGATGGAAGTCATCGCATATCCTTTCGCTTGTTTCTATGGAAATCATAGAAATCGAGATTATGGAAATCGTTTTCCGCGAACATCGTACTGCTTTGCCTGCGGTTTGTCAAGAAAAAAGAAACAGCACGCCCGAGGACGCGCTGTGCACTGCCTTTACAGTCTGCCGTAGGAGGCCCGCCGGTAGTGACTCTCCGCGCACTGCCTGCCGCCGTCACCGCGGCCTCTGCCGGCTCCCCCTCCGCTCTTCTTCTCCAGACTCAGCGGACGGAAAATAGTCTTGCGCCCGATAAAACACAGAAACTGGGAAAGCAGAATTCCCGGAAAGATTCCGATGCTGTCGATACCGACGTCGCGGATCGTCGCCGTGCGGCCGCCGGAGAAACTCTGATGGAACTCATCCAGCCCCGCATACCCCACACATATCGCACCCGCACAGAAAATCAGCCAGATCCCTCTCACTCCATAAACATAAAGCGGAATCGCCACCGTCACCGCAAGAATAAAGTACTCCGTCACATGAGCCCCCTTGCGGACGTAGAAATTCAGGCGATCCACGTAATGGATCTGCGTCTGCGCATCCCATCCCATCTCAAAGCGCTCGTCAATTTCCGAGACGAGCCTCTGCGTCACCGCCGTGCTGACGGCGCTGCTCTGCGCTCCGTCCTGCGCGGAGAAAGAGAAAATCATATACATCACCAGCAGAGCCGGCACGAAGGAGAGCGGCTTTAATAAAAGCCGGAGTGTCTTCTTGATAAACAAAACAATATATTTCATAAGCTCAGAATCCTCTTTTTTCTGTGGGTTATATACCAGAATTTCTACACTAAGATTTCCATTTTGAAATTTCTATACTAAAATTCCATCCCCGTATTTCTATATCCGGAGTTCCATGCCCGCTATGAAACAAGCCGAATGCCGACCGAGTTTATACCGGCGGGATCCATTTCTCTCCATTTGAAGATGTTCTTCATTATAGAAGATCTCCTTTGTTTTGCAAGCGAATCCTCCTGTTTTTCACAGAATCTTAAACAATCCTACGGAATCTTAATAAATATTTCCGCACGGAAAAAGCCGTACCCGCTTTCTGATCTCTGCGGACACGGCCCCTGTTCTCTCTTACTCGTCACCCAGCGCTCCGACTGCGTCCGCGCCGATATCCTGCATGTTGATCGTGCGGCGGCGTTTCTTGGAGTCCTCAGCGGCTTTATAGATGTAATCCTTAATTTCCCGGGAATTTCTGATATTTTTCAAAATGAGATTCTTGTCCGTGACGTCGGAGGTAAAGCAGCGAACTGTCCCGATCCCGAATATTTTCTGAAAGAGCGTGCGCGTCAGCTCCACGTCACTGACCCGATACATGTAACAGTCGTTCTCCTTCGTCGTCAGAAGCCCCGACTCGATCTGAATGTCATTTTCATAAATAAGATATTTCGTAAAGGTAAACGGAAGAGCGAAAAACAACCAACGCTTGCGTTCCGTAAACATCAGCGTTCCCTTTGCGTCCTTTTCCTGCGTTTGACGTCCCATTCTGATCTCCTTTCCGTCTGTTTCTCCCGCGTCCTGCCGCTGCTTTGCTTACGGCCGGTACGGATCCGTGTCCTCGGCAATCCGTGTGTTATAGAGCAGCAGCTGCGTGCTCGGAATATACTCCGTCTCACCGAACAGCGTCTGATGAAGCCTTGCGACATTATCCACCAGCGTCTCCGGCACCACGCAGTCTCCCTTGGCCCCGATCACAAACGCCTGCCGGTACTCCTCATACGGGAATCCCTCGCTCGTCGCCATCTTGTACTGCGAGAGCGCCGAGAGAAGAGAAATCATCTCGTTGATATCAAGTGAAGTCGACACATTCGGCATCACTGCCGTCACCGCACTCGTCAGATCGCCCACCGAGACTGTCTTGGCCTTTTCGATCATCGCGTTTAAAACCGTCCGCTGCCGCTCGGCGCGCCGGTAATCGTCCCCTCCGCCGTAACGGATCCTGCAGTATGCCGTCGCCTGCATCCCGTTCAGCACCTGTCTGCCCGGCTCCGTCACTTCCGTGTACTCCACGTCCAGCTCCTC